>VBLN01000219.1 GCA_005878685.1 Deltaproteobacteria bacterium
CTCTCGGGGCCAACCAGAGTTTCGGAGCTCAAGCAGGGTCAGATTCGCACCTACACGCTCGCGCCCGAGGAGCTGGGTCTTAAAAGATGCCGGCTCGAAGAGCTGATTGGAGGAAGCCCCGAGGAGTGTGCCAATGCCTTGAGGGGAGTTTTGCAGGGAGAGAAAGGCCCAAAACGGGACGTGGTATTGCTCAACGGCGGTGCGGCTCTATACGTGAGCGGGGCAGCTGGCTCGATAGCGGAGGGGATACGTTTAGCTGCGCAATCCATAGATTCTGGGAAAGCGCGCGAAAAGCTCGACTTACTGGTTCAGATGACCAACGTGGGTTAGCGGTAGCAGTCAACCTCCAGCGGTAAGCTTTGAGCCATGTTGGTTTGCGGCTGAAGGCTCAGCTCCACAATGGCAGGTGAAAAGGTTTAAGCAACGCTATGTTTTTGGATGCCATCGTCGATTCTGTACGACAAGAGATCGATCTCAGAAAGCGCAAAACATCTCCTTCAGCGCTTCAGGACCGACCGCTATTCCAGCTCCCCTGCAGAGGCTTTGCGGCGAGCCTCAAGGGAGAGTCACGCCGTATTATCGCTGAGGTGAAACGAGCGTCTCCCTCTCAGGGACTGATCCGACAAGAATTCGATCCGGTAGAGATTGCCAAGGCCCTTGCCGCCGGCAAAGCGAGCGCCCTGTCCGTCCTCACAGAAGAACGCTTTTTCCAAGGAAGCCTGCTCTATCTCGAGAGGATCAAAAAGGAGGTTTCTCTGCCCCTTTTGCGCAAAGACTTTATCCTGGATGGCTACCAACTGCTGGAGGCGAGGAGTTTCGGCGCGGATGCCGTGCTATTGATCGCCGCCCTACTCGACTCCGTCCTTCTCAAGGAACTCAAAAACCAAGCTCGGGCTTTATCTCTGGATGTCCTGATCGAGGTGCATACAGAGGCGGAGCTGCAAAGTGCGCTCGAGGCCGGCTCCGATTTGATCGGGATCAATAACCGCGATTTGCAAACTTTTGAAGTAAAGGTAGAGACAACAGAGCGCTTGATGCCGATGGTGCCGCGGGGAATTTCCGTGGTTTGCGAGAGCGGCATCGAAAGCGCTGCGCAGATCAGAAGGCTAGAGGGGCTTGGAATTCATATCTTTTTGGTAGGCGAGACGCTGATGCGCGCCGCCGATCCGGGAGCGAAGCTGAAGGAACTGCTGGAGTGATGAGGGATGAGCCATGAGTACTGAGTTTTGTGCCGCCCTACTCATCCCTCTTTACTCATTACTTTTGACTTAAGTGATATGGTTAAGGTCAAGGTTTGCGGCATAACGAATCTGGAAGATGCCTCGAAGGCGATAGAGTACGGCGCCGATGCGTTGGGTTTTAATTTCTATCCTCCTAGCTACCGTTATATCTCTTCCGCCAAGGCGCAGGCGATTTTCGGAGAGCTTCCGCCCGGGATTTGTAAGGTAGCTGTCTTTGTCAATGAGCCCAGAGCCAAAGTTGAAGAGGTGCTGAACTCGGGTTTTCTTCCAGACGGGCGGCAGGCCTTTAGCGCGCTGCAATTTCATGGCGAGGAAAGCAAAGAGTACTGTCAGAACTGGCAGCTTAAGGTGATCAAGGCCTTTCGCCTCAAGGACCGGAGTTCCTTAGACGGGATTCGCGGATTTCCCGCCGACTTTTATCTTCTGGATTCTTGGGCACCAGGGTACGGGGGCTCGGGTTCCTCCTTTCCGTGGGACTGGGTTGAGGGGTTGGAGGCTGACAAATTGATTCTTGCCGGTGGGCTGGATGTGCAAAATGTAGCTGAGGCGATCCGGCGTATTCATCCCTACGGGGTAGATGTTTGTACCGGAGTTGAGGCGAAGCCTGGAATCAAAGATCATGAGAAACTCAAAGAATTCATTCACGCAGCCAAGGATGCCGGATAAGCGGGGCCATTTCGGTCTCTACGGGGGCCGGTATGTCTCTGAGACGCTTATGCCGGCGCTGGTCGAGCTGGAAAGGTTTTATAGCAAGGTCCGGCGCAATCCGAGCTTCCAAAGAGAGTTTCACCATTATCTCCGGGAGTATGCGGGGAGGGAAACCCCGCTCTATTTTGCCGAGCGCCTCACTCGCAAGCTTAGAGGGGCGAAGATCTATCTCAAGCGAGAAGATCTCTGCCATACGGGAGCGCACAAGATCAACAACACGCTGGGCCAAGCGCTGCTAGCGCGTCGGATGAAGAAAAATCGGATCATCGCGGAGACCGGTGCGGGTCAGCATGGGGTAGCGACAGCGACGGTCGCTGCGATGTTCGGCTTGGAGTGCGAGATCTTTATGGGCAAGGAGGATGTGGAGCGACAATCCTTGAACGTCTTCCGGATGAAACTTCTGGGCGCAAAGCTGCGGGTCGTGGAGTCCGGCAGCCAGACGCTGAAGGACGCGATGAATGAGGCGCTAAGGGATTGGGTCACCTATGTGAGAAACACTTACTACCTGATCGGTTCTGTCGCAGGTCCCCATCCTTATCCCATGATGGTCCGTGACTTTCAGTCGGTGATCGGAAAGGAAGCCAAGAGGCAGATCCTCGCGCGCGAGGGCCGTCTGCCGGATTACCTGGTTGCCTGTGTGGGAGGCGGAAGCAATTCCATAGGGCTATTCTATCCCTTTTCTTAGGGATCGCAGGGTCAAGATGATCGGCGTGGAAGCAGCAGGATTGGGGTTGAATAGTGGACATCATGCAGCGTCGATTCTACGCGGCAAAGTCGGAGTGCTTCACGGGAGCAAAAGCTATCTCCTCCAGGATCGAATGGGGCAAGTTCACGGGACCCACTCAATTGCCGCCGGACTTGATTATCCCGGCGTGGGTCCGGAGCTGAGTTATCTCCGCGATCGGGGCAAGATCCAATTTGCCTCGGCCACCGACAGAGAGGCGACAGACGCTCTCAGACTCTTAGCGGAAGTGGAAGGAATTATCTCGGCCTTGGAAAGCGCCCATGCAGTTGCCGAGGTGATTCGGCTCGCGCCTCGTCTCAGAAAGAGCCAAATCGTCATCGTCAACGTGTCCGGCAGAGGAGACAAGGACATGAGTACCGTAGGGCAATATCTGGGGATGAGACTGTAGCAATAGGTTGAAGGGTTTCAGAGTTCAAGGGTTAAAATTCCCTAAACTCTTTATCCCTTCAACCCTTGAACCCTGTAACTTTCTATTGATGATGAACCGGATTGATCAGAAGTTTTCTACGCTGAGACATTGTGGGGAGAAGGTCTTGATCCCTTTTGTGACGGCCGGAGATCCTGATCTCACGACCACCTTGGAAATCTTGCGCATTCTAGAACAAAGCGGCGCGGATTTGATCGAGTTGGGAGTTCCCTTCTCAGATCCTATGGCGGATGGGCCCACTATTCAGCGTTCATCGGAGCGCGCCTTGAAGCACGGGACGTCCCTTCCGCGCATCTTGGAAATGGTCCATGAGTTTCGTCGAGATTCCGAGACCCCCCTGATCCTTTTTGGTTATTACAATCCCTTTTTGTGTTACGGACTCAGGCGCTTGGCTGAGGAGGGGAGAGCGTCGGGGTTGGATGGCGTCCTGTGCGTCGATCTTCCTCCCGAAGAGAGTGGAGAGCTAAAGCGCTGGACTAGTGCCGAGGGATTGCACAATATATTTCTCTTATCCCCGACCAGCGATGTAGGGCGTATTCGGCTCGTTGCTCGCGAGGGAGGCGGTTTTATCTATTATGTTTCGGTGACCGGAGTGACGGGAGCGCGCAGACGCTTTGAGGCTCGTCTCCGTGCCCAGGTGGCTCATGTTAGGCGCTACGCCTCGCTGCCCATCGGAGTGGGCTTTGGCATCTCGACCCCGCAGCAGGCAGCCTGGATCTCCTCTTTTTCTGATGCCGTTGTAGTGGGGAGCGCCTTGATCGATGTCATGGAGAGGGCGGACGGAAAACGGGAGAAGGTGAAGCGCATAGGCCGTTTCGTCGCGAGCTTGAAGCGAGCCATGAACGGCGGCTCCTGAGTTTCAGTCCACATCGTTCTGTCTTGAGAGATGGCAGCGTATTCCGAGACACTGCATTATATCTTTAACCTCCGCGGTGGGGAAATCGACCTGCGGCTCAACCGGGTGGAGCAGGCTTTGTCTCTTTTCGGCCATCCGGAGCGGCGGTTTCCTGCTCTCCATATTGCGGGCACCAACGGCAAGGGCTCCACAGCCGCGATGCTCCATCGCATCCTCTTCCTGCAGGGCTACCGCGTCGCTCTCTACACCTCCCCTCATGTGGGTTCTTTTACGGAGCGCATGCGTGTCGGAGAGGAAGAGATCTCCCAGGAGGAGGTGGTCGAGCTGGCAGAGTCTCTCAAGCGCCGCCTGGCGAGAGAGAAAGTTTCTCTCACCTTTTTTGAGTTCGTGACGGTCATGGCCTTCATCTATTTTGCCCGACGCAAGGTGGATTTAGCCGTAGTGGAGGTGGGATTGGGTGGCAGGTTGGACGCCACCAACGTCATCACGCCTCGGGTCTCCGTCATTACTACCATCTCCAAAGACCACGAGGCCTACCTAGGTTCTGATCTCCTCTCTATTGCCAGGGAAAAGGGCGGCATCATTAAAAGCCGGGTGCCCGTAGTCGGTGGGTCGTTTGTTCCTGATGTCTGCAGCCTTTTAAAGGAAATAGCTCAAGCCCAGGGTTCGGCTCATTATTTTTTGGGACAGGATTTTTCTTTTGTGCTAAAAGATAAGGGTCTCTTTGACTACAAAGGGCTGCAGTGGGATTTAAAGGATCTTTCATTGGCGCTTAGGGGACGGCACCAGAGGAGCAACGCCGCGCTGGCCCTGAGCGCGTTGGAGGCCGTGGGTGGAGAGTTTGCGGTTGGTGAGGCGGCAGTGCGCGAGGGCCTCGCCACCGTCTTCTGGCCGGGTCGTTTTGAGGTCATCCTGCGCCGACCGCCGGTGATCTTAGATGGCGCGCACAATGTCGAGGGGGCCAAGGCCTTGGTCGAGGAGATCAAAAATTTTGTCGGGAACAAAAAGGTGAAAATTCTCTTTGCGGCCATGGAGGATAAAGACTGGGCTTCGATGCTTTGCGAGCTTTCCGCCGTGGCGAGCGAGATGGTTCTGACCCGCGTCCCGATGGCCCGTAGCGCAGACCCAAGGAAACTGTTAGCGGCGGTCCCTCAAGGGATCCCGGCGACCCTCGTGGACCAGCCGGTTCAGGCGTTGAACCACCTGCTCCGTGCCGCCGACACAGATCAGACGCTCCTCGTTGCCGGCTCGCTCTACCTGTTGGGCGAGGTGAGACCGTTCCTTGCTGAGATGTCCCTCCGGGAGTTTCCCCAAGGAGAGATGGCAGGAGGGAGGGTTTAGCAAGATGGGAATTCAAAGTGGGCCTGCCGATCTCGTTCTTAGTCTAAGCCTGATGCTTTTTTTGTTCCAATCCGCTCCGGTCTTTGGGCAGGCCGCGCGCTCTCCGGCTGCGGGCGGGGAAGGGGAAATTCAGGTGACGGCGGATTCTCTTACTGTGGGCGACTCGGGATCCCAGGTGGAAGCCAAGGGAAATGTGGAGATCAAGCGGCAAGACACGACTGTGAAAGCGGATGAGGTCCGGGTGAATCGCACAACGCAGGATGTCGAGGCCAAAGGGAAGGTATCCGTGGATGATCCTGAGTGGAAGGTGAAGTCGGCTGAGTCCATACAGTTGAACATGGAAAAGGAGACCGCCGAGATCCAAAAAGGCGATCTCTTTCTGGCCAGGGATCACCTCAGCATGAGTGGCGCACGTTTCCAAAAATTGACCGGTCAAACTTATCATATTGATGAGGGTTTCTTCACCACCTGTCTCTGTGAATCCGGTCCGCCCACATGGAAGATCTCAGCCGGGGAGATCGACCTGCAGCGCGAGGGGGAGGGTGTCATCAAGCATGGTTGGTTTTACCTCATGGACATCCCTGTCTTCTATTTCCCTTACGCAGTCTTTCCTCTTCGAAGTGAGAGGCAAACCGGCTTGCTTGCTCCCAGTTTTGGATCGTCGACTAAGGAAGGATTCAAATTCGAGCAGCCCTTTTTTTGGGCTATCTCGAAGAGCACGGATGCCACTTTTGGGATCGATTTGGAGACCCGCGCGCGAATCGGTTTCTTCGGAGAGGCTCGAACGGTTTTTAAACAGGACGCTCCAGCGCAGTTGAATTTCTCCTATTTTAACGAGAAGTGGCGGAAGAACGCCGAGGCCGACATAGTCGATCGCACCATCGCAAACCAAGTGATTCCCCAGGACAGATGGAGTATCACCGGATATCACCGCTACATCACTTCCTCGAATTGGCTAACTTACAGCGATATCGCCGCTTTTAGCGACGACCTTTTTACCCGGGAACTGGTGGGTCGCTTTGATCTTGGAGCTACTCGAGAGATCGATCTCCGCACCTCTCGTTATAGCCGCTCACGCTTTGGCTTCTTGAAAGGCTGGGAAGATAGCTATTTTCGAGGAGAATAGGATTTTTACCAGGACTTTATTCAGAATGATAAGGGAACCCTGCAACGAACCCCACAAATCTCCTTCTGGGGTCGGCGTTTCTTTCAAAAGAATCCTTTAGAGCTTCGGTGGCGAGCGGAAGGGGTCAATTATCTCAGGAGGGACGGAGGGGACGGCCTTCGTTTGGATTTGCGGCCTGAGGTCGCTTTGCCCTTCCAGATGTCCAACTATTTGTTTGGCTCCTTGAATCTTGCGCCGCGCGAAACCGTGTACCATCTCTATGAGGCTGAGGCCTCATCGGACCACAACCTCTCTCGAGAAGTCATCGAGTTAAGGGGCAATGTGGCCACTTCGATTGGACGCATCTTTGATTGGGGGGGGGAGGCGCTCCAAAAGATCAAGCACGAGATTGAGCCAGAATTAAGTTATCTTTTCATCCCGCATACGCAACAGCAGCACATCCCTGTGATGGACGGTGTTGACCGGATCAACCGGAGAAACGTGCTGACGTTCGGCCTCACCAATCGTTTTTGGGGAAAATTCGCCCAGCGGACATTTGCCACTCCGTCGGAGACGGATACGGACAAGGACGTGGAGCTTTTGAATCCTCTGACTAGCGGTGACGTCCGAGAGATGGGTCAGTTGAAGCTGGCGTTGAGCTATGACATCGACAAGGAAAGGAAGGGTGGGGATAGTTTGTCGGATCTGGATTTCAATTTCCGACTCACCCCTACAAGTTACCTTTCCCTTGGGTTCGACGGAGGGCTAGACCCAGGACCGTGGAACCTAACCCAGGCCATGGTGACTCTTGGATTGTCCGATCCTCGTCCGATAATACGCAGAGTGCTAGACCCCGATTTCCCATTGGACTGAGCTATAACTTCATTCGGAAAGGACTCCCTAACGCGTTTTTGGCTGAGGATGCCAACGCCAACACCGATTTAGATATTCCTCTCGCCTCTCTCCCTGCTAATTACTGCACTCTGCATCCGCTGGATCCCAGGTGCCCTGGAACAGCCTTCGACAGAGATGTCGTCGGCATGATAGTGGGCAGTGCCTTCTACCACGTCACAGATCATCTTCTGTTATTCCTGAGTTCTAGCTATGATACTCGCGACTCAAGCTTTCCCGGTTACCGGGGCGCCATCAAGATCCTCTCGCAGTGCGAATGCTGGACACTGACTTTTTCCCTCGGTCGTACCATCAATCCTGCCAAGACCTCGTTCAATTTTAATTTTAATCTGCTGGGGTTGGGCTCTCAGAGAAGCTCCGCTCTTAGGTAATAGGCCTGAGGTCATGGAGGATTCGGCTTCGCCTGAATTTGTGCTTTTCCAACCATCGGGGACTCTGCT
This sequence comes from Deltaproteobacteria bacterium, assembly GCA_005878685.1. Taxonomy (GTDB): domain Bacteria; phylum Desulfobacterota; class Binatia; order UBA9968; family UBA9968; genus DP-36. The sequence continues at coordinate 7,776 of VBLN01000219.1, forward strand.
TTTTCTCTAGATCAAAAGCGGTTAGGGTTCTCTAACTCTTATATGGAGCGAGACGCTTTCAAGAATAAGGTTGCTTTGATTACCGGTAGTTCCCGTGGTATAGGTAGCGCCATTGCCAGACGCTTCGCCCTTGCCGGCTCCGATCTAGTGATCAACTACCGAAAACCCGATGGCGCCTCTCAAAGGGAGGCAGCGAAAATCTGTGGGGAGATTCAGGCTTTGGGACGGCGCGCGATTCTCGTTCAGGCCGATATCTCCATCAAGGAGTCGGTTAAAAGAATGCTCGCTGCAGTCGAGGAAGAATTCGGACGGCTGGATTTTCTGATTCTAAACGCGGCACGGGCTCCGTTCAAGCCGCTGGAAAGGCTTCTGGAGCGGGAACTCAAACAACTGGTTGAAACAAATTACATTGGAAACGTCTTCTGTGTGCAGGAAGCCTTGAGCCTGTTGGAAAGAACGGCGGGTAAAATTGTCTTTATCTCCAGTCTTGGGAGTCGTTTTTATCACCCGGGATATCCGCTCGGAAGCATGAAAGCCGCCATGGAATCTGCAGTCA
>VBLN01000220.1 GCA_005878685.1 Deltaproteobacteria bacterium
TTAAGGGGATAGTAAGCAAAGGCGATAGGCTGCGCAAGACGCCTAGGACCCCTCTTCCTTCAAGTCCTCCGGCGGGACAAAGCCGTGACGGAGAGTGTTTTCGCTGATGGTACGGGGTTCGAGAAACTGAAGGAGGTAGTCCGGCCCGCCGGCTTTGGAGCCAATGCCCGAGAGTTTGAGTCCGCCGAAGGGTTGGCGCTCGACGATGGCGCCGGTAATGCCGCGGTTGATATAGAGATTGCCCACACGAAATTCTCGCCGTGCCTTCTCGATGCGCGCCGGGGAGCGTGAGAATAGGCCCCCGGTCAAGGCATATGAGGACCGACCCGCGATCTCCAGGGCCTCGTCAAAGTCGCGCGCCCTCATCACCGACAGCACCGGCCCAAAAATCTCCTCCTGTGCTAAACGGTGGTGAGGTCTGATCTCGCTGAAGATTACAGGACCGATATAGTAGCCCTCTTTTGGCGCTTCCATTTCGACAGCACACTTCCCTTCGCGCTTTCCTAGATCGACGTAGCCCCTGATCTTTGCGTGTGCTGCCGCATCGATGACAGCACCGATAGAATTTGTCGGGTCCTCCGGGGGCCCGATCTTTAGACTTTTGGCCGCTTCGGTCAGGCGCTCTAACAAGCGATCGTGAACTTCATCAACAAGTATGATCCTTGAGGCTGCGGAACACTTTTGTCCCTGATAGCCAAAGGCGGAATCGATGATATGCACAACGGCCTCGTCGAGATCGGCATCTTCATCTACGATCACCGCGTTTTTGCCTCCCATCTCGCAGATCACCCGTTTCACATGGCCTTGGCCGGGCTGCTGAGTGTAGGCCTCGCGCAGGATCTCTAAGCCGACTGCACGCGAGCCCGTAAAGGCGATCAGATGGATTGCGGGGTGGCGAACGAGGTAAGCTCCCAACTCTCCCCCTCCTTGGAGAAGCTGGCACACGAGCGGAGGCAAGCCAGCTGCGCGCAGGGCCTCTACGAAGTGGACCGCCATGATCGGCGACTGCTCCGCCGGTTTCACAATCGCGCAGTTGCCCGTCACCAAAGCGGCTGACGTCATTCCGGCGAGGATCGCCAGAGGAAAGTTCCATGGGGCGATGACCGTGGCGATGCCCCTGGGCTCGTAGAGATAGAGGTTGCTCTCGCCGGGAATATGCTGCGTGATGCGGGACTCGGATAGACGGATCATCTCGCGGCCGTAGTATTCGAGGTAGTCGATCGCCTCGGTGACATCCGCATCAGCCTCGCGCCAGCCTTTTCCCACCTCGAAGAGTTCCCATGCAGCCAGTTCCAGACGCCTTTCTCTCAAAATCGAGGCCGCACGAAAGAGAATCGCCGCCCGCTCTCTCGCAGGAGTGGTGCGCCACTCAGAGAAGAATTTCTGCGCGGCTTGGATCGCTTCGTCCGCTGCTTCTTTGGTGGCTACAGGGACTCGCCCGATAGTCTCCCTGGGATGGGCAGGATTCACAGACTCTATCCAAGCCTGGGTCTCCCTTTTTTCATTGCCGATCCAGAGGGGATAGCTCTGGCCCAGTTGGCTCTTGACTCCTTCGAGGGCCTGCGCGAACCGTTGGCGATTTTTCTGCCGGGAAAAATCAACGGGAGGCTCATTGCGAAAGTTTCCTGGAGCCGGCAGCTCCTTTGAATCCACTCGCTGTCGTCGTGGAGTGCGGTCCTTCCCAGGCGATGGTGTGGCAATGAGAGCCTCGACGTCTTTTTCGTCCGCGTAAGCCTGGCGCAAGAAGGAGGTATTAGAAGTATTTTCCATGAGACGGCGGATCAAGTAGGCGATGCCTGGAAGAAGTTCTCCAACGGGAAGGTAGACGCGCACGCGCGGGCCGTTTTGGATGATGGCTTGGCGAATCGGTTCGGCCATGCCATAAAGCATCTGGATCTCGTAGCCATTCTCCGGGATCCCCAGATGTCTGGCTGCGACGATGGCACAAGAGAGGCTTCGGATATTGTGGCTGCCAAAAGCAGAATCGACGATGTCATAGTTCTCCAGCAGCATGCGGGTGAGCCGCTCATAGTTAACATCGGTCTCAGCCTTCTCCGAAAAAACTGGAATCGGCCAGTTCTTTTGCTTGGCCCAAGCGATCTCACTATCCCAGTAGGCCCCTTTGACCAGACGCACGCCAATTCGACGCTTGTGCTCTCTGGCCCATTGGATAAGTGCCTCTAGGTCCTTCTCCGTGTCCCGTAGGTACGCTTGGAGAGCAATCGACGCATGGGGTTCTTGCTGGAACTCTCTTTCTTCGAGCAGGCCACGAAAAATCTCTAGCGTAAGGTCTTTGTAGGCATACTGCTCCATATCAAGTGTCAGAGCCGCGCCTAAACGCGAAGCCTCTCTAAAGAGAACGTGGAGTCGGTCCTGCACCACTGCTTTTGTATCTGGATTCAAGGGGTCAAAGCGGGCATAGAGAGAGGAGACCTTTACGGAGAGATTGATCCTGGGAATGTGGCCAGGAGGACCCGAATCGATCTGAGGAAGGGAAGGCCATTTATTTGCTACGGGAGCCAGGCGCTGCAAAAGCTCCAGATAGCGCTGCTGCATGGCCCTCGCCTCTTTATCACTTACCGTCGCTTCCCCTACCACGTCGAGAGTGAAGGCCGCAGGTTCTTCTCTCAGTCTCTCTAAAACCGACGCAAGCACATCGGTATCCTCTTCGGCGATGAAACGGCGCGCCAGTCGCGCCACGTTCTGGCGTATGACCGGCGCAACCAGCCATCCAGCATGGAGCGCTTGGGCGAGAAAAACCAGGCCACCTAGCGCGTGGTCCACCCGGGCAAAATACTCTTGCAGGTGCCGGCCTATTTCAGCGGCGGAATCGAGACTGGGTAGGACATCCACAAAACGAAAGAAAGCCACGCGCAACGATTCGTCCTCAAGTGACCAGTCGATCATCCGTCCCATCCAGTCCTGCGGCTCGAAGAGCGAAGGTTTATGCGCTGCGGCCTTCCTGTAAAGCTCTCGCGCAAGCGCGCGAGTCTCTGTTTCTAGATCGTTGTTGAGTTCCATCTGGCTGCCGGGCATCCTCTATCATAATACGTTCTCATAAGATTCTTAATAGTAGCCTTCAGCCATCGGCTTTCAGCTTCGTCCTTTCAGGCTGAGAGCTTTTTCTTCGAGTTGATCCTGAGAAGGAATTTACGTAGCTTAGAGTGCGAATGATCGATCTGCGGACCGTTTCCATCTCCGGACTGAAATGGGACAAAGACCTCCTTTGGGTTGCTGCGCCGGAAGAGCATCTGGTTGTTACCTATAATCCCGCTACATCAAAGACAGATCAGAAACTTACATACATCCACGAGGTGTGGGATGTTTGCCCTGATGAAATGGGGTTGTGGATAATGACCGGAGGAGGAAAGCTTGGACGGCAGATTGTCTTTTGGTCAGTGGAAGAGAGAAAAGAGTTAAGGAGGTTTAGTTGTCCGGACGGCGCGGGAGCCGGGCTAGCGCTCTGTGCTGGCAAGATTTGGATGCCCCACAGGTATAACCGCAAGCTCTATTGCCTGGATCCTGAGAGCGGCAAGGTGAGCTGGATTATCCGGACCGAGAATGAAACTTTTAGCCCTTCGGCCTACAGGAGCGAGCTTTGGCTCGTAGAAGCCGATCCAGGCCCTCTAGGCCACTGGAGTGAGGCAAAGCAGGGAAAATATTTTTTTTCCCGCTTCGACCCCGCACGTGAAAGAGTTATAGAACGGCTGCCGGTTTCCGCCGTTCCTCGCTGCATGACGTTTGACGGCGAGCGCTTCTGGTACGCCGAGCAGGGGGGAAAAGGCTTTACTTCAATGAAAAAGAAATGAAGGGATGGACATTTCTTTTGCGTTGAGGTAAGGAACCGGTTGAATCAATCGCCTAGATCCGTGCCCGGTGGAGCATGGGACTCTTCCCATGGGCCTAAATGTTTAACCAGCCCAGGCTCGTCAATGCAACTGATAAAGGAGGAGGGAATAGATATGGCCTACAAACTCGAAGGAAGTCTTCTCGAAGTCTGCAACTGTGAGGTGCTGTGTCCTTGCTGGATCGGTGTTGACCCGGATAACGGGACTTGCGATTCCGCGCTGGCGCATCATTTCGAAAAGGGGGAAATCGATGGTGTAGATGTGTCGGGCCTCACTCTGGGATTTACTGTACACATCCCTGGAAACATCCTGAAAGGTAACTGGCGCGCTGTCGTCCACATAGATCAACGGGCTACAAAGGAACAGGAACAAGCGCTCCTGAGCGTTTATACCGGCAAGCAAGGCGGTCCGATCGCAGACCTGGTGCAGTTGATCGGTGAGGTTGTCGCTGTGGAGCGGTCGCCCATTACGTTCGAGGTCAAGGAAGGTAAGGGAACCCTTCGCATAGGGACTGTCGCTGACTGTGAGATGGAGCCTTTCCGCGGTCCTAACGGCGAGGTGACAACGCTCCACGATTCCATATTTTCGACCATTCCCGGCGCACCCGCATACGTGGCCAAGGCCACGAAGTTCAAGATGAACAATCCTGCGTTGCGTCAAAACATTGACCTCAAAGACCACAACGCGATTCAAGGAACATTCGTTTTCCAGAGTTAAGAGCTCCCGGGACACACATGAAGAGAGATTAACGGCCGGAACAAGAGAACAAGGTAGATCTCACTGCGCTGCTCGTGGATGCGGTCGTCTTTCATGTGTGATCTGGTGGTAGATCTGTTCGAATGAACGCTACGGCCGACCGCAAAACTTTCCTGTGGTTAATAGCATCATTAGTCACCCTGGCATGGCTGACACTGTGGATTTGGAATCGGTCTCCTTATGGCCGTTACCTCGATCATAAGCAACTGGGTGAGATCGTCCTTTTTACCGGCAAAGATTTGCTCTTCCTAACGCTGACGCTCTACCTTCTCGGTTGGACGCTAATGATAGTGGCCATGATGTTGCCAACCACGCTCCCATTGCTCGAGATCTTCCGTCGCCTAACCGTGCAGCGGCCAGAGCGATCGCAACTCATGGCTCTCGTGATTACGGGCTATCTGGGTGTGTGGGCGGGCTTTGGTATTGCGGCTTATTTAACTGATTGGGTGCTGCACGAGGTTGTGGAGCGCAGCGCATGGCTCGAAGCGAATACCTGGGCCATCGGAGGGGGCACGCTGCTGTTGGCTGGGAGCTTTCAGTTTAGCCGTTTGAAATATCGCTGTCTGGACAAATGCCGCGCGCCCTTGAGCTTCGTCATGGAGTACTGGCGAGGCCGCCGTGATCACCGAAACGCACTTTTGCTTGGTATAAATCATGGCGTTTTTTGCGTGGGTTGCTGCTGGGCGCTGATGCTGTTGATGTTCGCCGTCGGTACGGGCAACGTGGGTTGGATGCTTGCTCTCGGCGCCGTGATGGCAATCGAGAAGAACATGCCCTGGGGCCGGAAGTTGAGTGCCCCGCTCGGTGCCGCGCTGCTCGCTTGGGGAACTCTGATCGTGTTCAACCATGCTTGGCCATGGGGGACGTAACAGGCCCCCAGACTAGAGAGACTGCGCCGTGACCGTGCTTACCATTGTCCTCGCCGGTGCTCGGATCGCCCACGCCCATCACACAGTTGATATAAAAAACGAGCTGTCGCTCTGGCCGTTCCTGGCGGTTGGTATACTTGTGCTTTTAGGCTTCTTCGTCGCGACGGCGATAAAAAAGCTCTTCGGACGG
>VBLN01000202.1:0-355 GCA_005878685.1 Deltaproteobacteria bacterium
AGAAGTAGAAGCCCCTGCCCGATGAGCGTTCCACTGTCGGTACGCTGTGGACCTTGACTCCCTGCTCTTTCATCTTCTTCACTGCAAGCTCGAAGTCCTCTGAGTCCACGACGAAAGCTTGATGGGTAGCACCATCCTCCTTCAGGGTATCCTTCTCTATGGCCTTAGGACGCTGAAACAGAACTACTATGTCATTACCGGAACGAAGGTCTGCCCGGTTGAGTTTATCGCCCATATCATCTCGACCGAGCTTGGCGACGTCCATCCCTAAGACCTCGGTGTAAAACTTCACCGCCCGCTCCATGTTGTCGACCGGAATTCCAATATGGTAAATGCCCTTCGTCCTAATCATACG
>VBLN01000202.1:368-8575 GCA_005878685.1 Deltaproteobacteria bacterium
TATTTATCATCAATAGAGCCAGCAAATAAAACCGGCCACAGGAGATAACGAATGGCGAAGATACGAGACCCTCTGGGCCATCACGATTGGAATTCTCCAGACTACGTTTCCGATTGGGCGGAGCGCCAGGACGAGAGGGAGCGGGATCGGCAGGAGCCGTTTCGCTTGATGGCGGAAACCATACCCTACGACAAAAAAGCCGCAATGAAGATCTTAGATTTGGGGGCGGGGTATGGGGCATTAACCCAGTTCCTGCTACAGCATTTTTCTAACGCCACCGCCGTATGTCAGGATGGCTCGGAGGAGATGGCCAAACTGGGCGGTGAGCGCATGGACGACCTCAAAGGACGCTTTAGTTATATCCTTTGTGACTTTAGCAAGCAGGGATGGAGCCGGAAGCTGAAGGGGCCTTTCGAGGCAATCGTATCCTCGATAGCGATTCACAATGTGCGCACACCCGACATCATCCAGAGGATGTACAAGGAGCTTTTTCCCATGGTGAAGCCCGGAGGCTGCTTCCTGAATTTCGATCGGACGTCTCCCCCATTAGAAGACCAGATGGAGTGGTTAAAAGACGCCGGATTCAAGGAGGTGAAATGTTTCTGGAAAGGCGGCAGCAGAGCGCTCTTTGGAGGATTTAGAAAGTAGGGAGACCGGCAGGTACAACTTTCCGCATTTTACGGATATCTCTTCGCCATCTCGGAGAAAAAACCTTCTTTCTCTAACTCTTGGAGGAAACTCAAGTCCACGAACTGCTCCGGCTTTGCGCTCTTTGCTTGAGGAAATTGCGGAGAGAATTCATCGAGCAGGAATTGAATTCCCTTGAGGGTGGGATAGGGTTTTTTGGCGACTCTCTTGACGAACCACCCGAGGGTCGCGTCGAGGACATCGGCATCGGTCGTGCGCAAGTATCTGACGATAATCTTTTTGCTCTCCTCTCTGTTGTGGTTGATGTAGTAGATCGCCTCGACGTACCCTTTGAGCGCGGCCTTGACCATATCCCGGCGGCTCTTGATAAAAGAGCGCGTCGTGGCAAAACCGTTCCCTTGTACTTCAATGCCAAGGTCCATGATATCGTAAACCTCAACGAAGCCCTGTTTTCTGGCTCGCGGAAGCTCCGACGGGGTAAGCAGCGTCGCGTCGATCCTACCGGCGTCCAGCGCGGCCAATCGCTCGATCGTGGCGCCGGCCACGACTATGGCCACGTCTTTATTGGGTTCGAGATTCAATCGGCGGAGTAAAATGAGCGCCGCATTATGCGACGCCGAACCGAAACCGCTAACGCCCAGGCTCTTACCTTTAAGCTGTTCCATTTTGGCGAGTCCGGGCCGCGCAACAACCGAATAGGCGTAAGCGTTTTCTGAAGAAGCGATCAGCACAAGATCGTGCCCTTGGAGCCCGGCCTGCACCACGGTGCCGATATTGACGATCGGCGGATCGCCGGCAACGAGCGCCTGAGTTGCCAACTGGCCTCCTCTGAAAAAGACCAACTCCGCGTCCAGGCCGTATTTTTTAAACAACCCCGCCTCTTTGCCCACCCAAATGTGGATCTGATTATAGGCGATGGCAGGATAACCAATCTTGATCTTCTTCGGTTCTTGGCCGGCAGCGGGCAAAGCAAACAGCATAAGCCATGCTCCGATGCCAACCAAGATGCGGCAAGTTCCTCTCACGAAAGCGCCCTGTTAAGCTTTCTAACCTTGTCGATTTAACGGCTCTTCTTTGTGAACTTGTCCAATTCCGCTTGCAGCTCGGCTTTTTCTTTTTCTAGATTGAGCTTCTCGTTGGTCACCCTGCCGAGATTACCTTCCAGGTCGCCGGTCTTTTTCTTAAAGTCATTGATTTGTGACTGCATGGCGCTCAGCTCTTTTTCTATCTCGGGCAGCCTAGTTGCTCTGGGACCCCAAATTCCATAGCCGATCAGGATGCCGACGACCAAAGCCCCAACCGCAATGGCAACCCAATAGGAGTTTTTCATTCCGAGCCTCCGCAGTAGTTTGAGGTCTGATAAATTAGCGCACTTTTATAGGAAAACTGATGCCTCGTCAATTCTTATTCTTGAGCCAATCGCGCGCGTCGAATGATTTCCCGGTCTCCGCCTGGGATTCTGGCGAGGCCAGATATACGAACACTCCGGTAATCTCTTCCGGCGCCGGAAGAATCATCGGGTCTTCCTCTGGATAAGCCTGAGCCCGCATCTCTGTCCTTGTCCCACCAGGATTTACGGTATTGACCCGAATGTGATAGTCCCTCATCTCGTCCGCCAGGACCTGCGTCAACCCCTCCACGCCAAATTTGGCCGCAGCATACGCTCCCCAGCGGGATTTCCCTACCCGCCCAACTCCGGAGGAGACGTTGATGATGGAACCTGTCCTCTGCGGCATCATGACTCCGAGAACCTCTTTCGTCACCATGAACACCGCAGTGAGATTCGCCTTGAGCACCTCTTCCCAAGAAGACAAAGGATAGTCAACCAAGAACTCGCGCGGACCCAGGATGCCCGCGTTATTCACCAGCACGTGGATCGTGCCGTACACACGGCAAACTTCTGCAACGAGGCGCTTGACCTCTCTCACTTTGACGATATCGGCTCTGCGGCCGCTGATTTCACTTCCACTGACGCGAATCGCCGCGACTGTTGTCTCGAGAGCCGCCTCGTTTCGCCCGCAGATGAATACTTTTGCTCCCTCTCGTATATAAGCCGCCGCGATCGCCCTCCCGATGCCGCGCGGCTGCCGCCTGTAATGAGAGCCACTTTGCCGTCCAGCCTGCCCATGGTCCCCGTTTCTCCGCCGAACTCTTTCTAGATAACACTACGGAATCATTTTTTGAAAGGCTCATCATCCTTGCAAAGAAATTTTGAATCGAGGTATAAGATGAGTCTGTCCTGCGGTCAGGCTACCAAATCAATCAAGACAGGGGAGTTTTTCACCATGGCCAAAGACAGAATTTTTGCAAAAAAGCGGAGCATGGCGAAAGATTTTGACTTCGGGGCCGATACGGCATCCGTCTTCGATGACATGCTCCCTCGGTCGGTCCCCTTTTATATCGAGATCCAGCGGATGATTGGAGAAATCGTCTCAGACTTCGTGGTGGAAGGAACCAACGTCTATGATCTCGGTTGTTCCACGTGCAATACGTTCATCGTCCTGGATAAACTGCTACCCAAAGGGGTGCGTTTCATTGGCATGGACTTTTCCCAGGAGATGTTGCAGCGGGGACGCGAAAAACTCGCACAATACAAGGTTACGCGCGACTTTGATTTGGTTCTGGCCGACCTCAATGATGGCGCTCAGCTGAAAAACGCTTCCGCCGTGATTATTAACCTGACGCTACAGTTCGTGCGCCCATTGCGCCGGCCGCCGCTGATCAAGAGTATCGCCAACGGAATGAATAAAGGGGGCTGCCTGGTGGTCGTGGAGAAAGTCATTACCAAGGATCCCACCTTGAACCGTCTGTTCATCAAATACTACTACGCGTTCAAGCAGCGCAATGGGTACAGCGACCTCGAAATCGCCCAGAAACGGGAGGCGTTGGAAAATATCCTCGTTCCGTATCAGGTCAGAGAAAATATGGAGATGTTCCTGGGGAACGGCTTCAGCGAGGTCGATGTGTTTTTCAAGTGGTATAACTTCTGCGGCCTCGTCGCCATCAAATAACGTCCGACTCGAATCTCTATTATTCAAATGACAGGTATTCTGGCAGCTGTGTGCTCGTGGAACATCGCGGTGGGAAACTTCTTTTTTCGCTACCGCAACGCCCTTTTTCCTGTCCTATTCCTGCTGACGGCTCTGACGCTGCGTCCTAAGGTCCTTTTTGCCAGCCCGGCGCTTCAGCGTCTCATCATCACCCTGGGTCTGATGGCTGCCGTGCTCGGAGAGTCGCTCCGGCTCATGACGATCGGGTGGGAATATATTCACCGCGGAGGCAAGGACGGAAAAGTCTATGCCCATCGCCTCGTCAAGGGCGGAATGTACGGCATCACGCGCAATCCGATGTACGTTGCCAATGCTTCGATTGCGATCGGAATGACGCTCGCGACCAGCTCTCCGGTTGCCTATGCTCTTATCATTCCGTTCTTTTTATTTATTTATCAGGCGATCATTGCAGCGGAGGAAAATTTCCTGCGCAATAAATTTGGGGCGGAATACGAGGCTTATTGCGCCAAAGTGAACCGCTTCATACCGTCGCTACGTCTCATCAATGAATCCTTTTCCGGCATGCGCTACGATTGGAGGCTCGCGCTGAGACATGATCTCGGCACGATTACGGGGCTTGCCATCGGCTTTACCGTGCTTCCTCTCTGGCACACTTACTTCTTGAAGGGACCAGGCGCAGCTCGGATCGCCGCGATGAAGGCGCTGGTGATATGTTCCCTGATCGGTCTCCTCTACGCGCTCCTGTTGTACCTCAAGAAGCGCAGGCTGCTGTTTTTTGCTTCTGTCGACCGCCCCGGAGCCAAGACCAAACTACGACGGGAGCCGGAAGTCCCTGAGGCTTAACTTTTCCTATCCCCCTTGAATGAAAAGCTATAAGAGAATTCTCATCCTCTTATTGGCTGCGCTTTTTCTCACGAGCCTGTTAAGTCCCTGGATCACGGCGCTGTGGGACTTCATCATCGGGACGCTGCCGAAAGGGGAAAACTACCGTTACCTCTTCTCCCGGATCTTTAACCGCCTGTTCATGATTTCGACAACTCTTGCCTACGGCTTCGGCCCCTTGCGCGACGGCTATCGCAACCTAATTGCAGGCTTCTCCCTGGCGGCAGCGTCAATGATCGCGCTTGTCATCGCCATGGTTGCGGCAGACATTTTCACCCCCTATCTCCGTCTCTCTCCTTCCGTGGCCCTGGAACGATCCGTGAGCGCGCTTTTGACCGCCTTCACCGTCGGCTTTCTTGAGGAGCTATTCTTCCGCGCCATACTCTTTAGAGGACTCCTCGAAGACTTGAAATTGCTCGGAGCCCTCTTCGTTACAAACCTCTTCTATGCAGCTATTCACTTCATCAGACCAGCGGAAAAAGTCGCCACGCAAGGCATCGACGCCGCCGCAGGCATCCACCACGTCTTTTACTCTTTCGAGCCGTTCCTTGATTTCCCGACTCTCTTCCCCGGCCTCCTCGGCCTCTTCCTCATCGGATTAGTCCTGAGTTACGCGTTTCTACGAACCAAATCTCTTTACCTGTCCATTGGCCTTCATGCAGGATGGATCTTCGGAATTAAGACTGTCCGGGTTTATGGAGATTATAGAAGGGAAGACTTAGGCTGGCTCTTCGGTTCATCCGACCCTAAACTTGTCAGCGGAGTTGCCGGCTGGATCGGCATCGTTGCAGTAGGTGTCGTCATTCACTTCATGACGCGCAAGCGAGAGAAACTGAAGACGAGAGAATAGAGAGGGATTCGTTATCTGTAACGCAGACGTAGAGCTGCATTAATCACCTTGTCCGCCCGGTACAGCACCGACTGCGGAATCGTGAGGCCGATCTGCTTGGCGGCTTTAAGGTTGATCACCAACTCGAATTTGGTCGGCTGCTGTACAGGCAGGTCAGCGGGCTTCGTGCCTTTCAGAATTTTGTCGACGTAGACGGCGGCGCGCCGATATAGGTCATCAAGACTCGCCCCATAGCACATAAGGCCGCCGGACTCGACGAATTGGCTAAATTCATATATCGCTGGCAGACGGTTCTTTCCCGCAAGGTCTGCAATCGCTACTCGGTGAAGCTGTAAACGGGATCCCCCAACGCGAGAATGCCACCGGCACCTTGTGCTGTGTTGAATACGGTTTCGAAATCTTCGGGGCCGCGAGCCTCCAGCGATTGCACTTGGACCCCCAATGCTCGGGCTGCAGCCCGCGTTTGTTCGAGGTGAAGTGGATGGCTCGGATTGGCCGGATTCCAGAGGACTGCTGCACGAGATAACGCGGGAACAACCTCCTTGAGGAGCTCTAACCGCTTCCCGGCGGCGTCGGGACCAAGGAGACTCAGTCCCGTGACGTTCCCGCCGGGCCGCGCCAGGCTGGCAACGAGCCCGACGGCGACCGGATCGCCAATATTCGTCATGACGATCGGGATCGTCGTGGTCGCCCGCTTGGCGGCCGATGCCGCAGGCGTCCCGCCTGCTGCCACCAGGATGTCAACCTTGAAACGCACCAGTTCCGCGGCAAGCTCGGGCAGTCGATCGATTTTCCCGTCTGCGTAGCGGTACTCAACGACGATGCTGCTACCCTCAACGTAGCCGAGCTCACGCAACCCGTGGCGGAATGCCTCGTCGGTGCCACTGGGCGAGGTGCTCGCCAGGTAACCTATCCGTGGAACTTTTTTTGGCTGCTGCGCTTCGGCGGAAAAGCTAAGGGCCGATAGCATAGCGCAAACCACAAGGCGAAACAGTTTGTGGTTTTTACTATTGCCTGCTGCCTGTTGCCTACCGCCTTCTCTCACTGGATCACCTTATCCGCCCGATACAGCACCGACTGCGGAATCGTGAGCCCGATCTGCTTCGCCGTCTTAAGATTCATCACAAGATCGAACTTCATGGCTTGTTCCACGGGCAGGTCGAGTGGCTTGGCCCCTTTCAGGATCTTGTCGACGTAAGTGGCCGCGCGCCGCCATAAGTCAGGGAAGCTCGGCCCATACGACATGAGGCCCCCGTCCTCGATAAATTCCCTGCTGTCATAAATCAGCGGCAGCCGGTTTGTCGCCGCGAAGTCTACGATTTGTCTTCCGTAGGCGATGACGATTGTGTTTGGCACCATTAGGGCGCCCGGCCGTTCCCGAATCGCGGCCTCGAAAGCGCTCTCTAGCTCTTTGGGATTTCGGACCTCCAGGGATTGAAGGGTAGTCTCCAATGCCCGGGCCGCACCCTGCACCTCATTGAATCTAATTTTCATGGCCGGAACGGCTGGGTCCCAGAAGAAGGCGACTCGTGCTCCCCTCGGCAATATTTCTTTGACCAGTTCCAATCGTTTCCCATCTAACTCAGGGGCCAAGGTGGTCAGCCCAGTAATATTGCCACCTGGTCGGGTGATACCCAGCCATTCAAGCAGTCAAGAAAACCACCAACACGATCCCGATTGTCATGGGAAATGTCGCAGATCCGGTTGCCGCCGGACTCGTCGCTAGCCTTGCACGTGACAATCACGTCTACTTTGAGCCAAACCATTTCGGCTGCGAGGTCCGGAACCCGATCGAACTTTCCCTCGGCATAGCGGAACTCAATGCTGATATTCTGTCCCTCAACATAGCCAAGTTCCCGCAGACCTTGCTGGAAAGCCTCGATACGGGCTGACCAAGAGGAAGGGGTGCCGGGAATTAGAAAACCTACCCGGGGGATCTTCTTTGCCGGCTGCGCTTCGGCAATCACTGCAACAGCAAGCAGTGCCACGGCAATCAGGATTGATGACAGGCCAGCCTTTTTCATTTCTTGTACCTCCGCTTTTGCGCTAGTTTAACACGCTAAGGAAATAAAGAAAAAGTGAACCTGACAGGATCGGATTGAACCACGCTTCGGGGAATCAGAAAAGTAAAGAACTGAACACGGTAACGGCGAGTTACGGAGAGCAATTTCCAGGCTTAACGCTGTCTATTGATGGGGCTCTTTAACGACCTCGGCCCCGCCTAAATCTCAGATTTAGCCTGCACCTCTGCGACCCTTTATCCCTTTAACCTTTTGCGGTCGGCCGCCTCTAGCAAGGGCCTGATCCTTTCCAGGATTCGCTGAGCGATCAGCTGATAACCGGCAGCATTAGGATGGATGGGGTCGCTCCTGAGCTTCGGATCGGAAAGAATCTCTTTTAAGATCTCCGGAATGAAGACGGCTCCATTTTCCTTGGCGATCTCTTCATAGGCAGGGCCATACTCATCGGTAAAGAGCCCCAGCCTGATGCCTACCAGCGCCACCATTGCGCCACTTCCCTGGACTCGCTTGACGATCTCTTCGATATTCTTCTTGGTATCACTCAAAGGGAGCTGACGCAGAAAATCATTTCCACCGAGCAAGACGATGACTAAACGCGGATTTTGGCTCAGCACATCGCGCTCCAAGCGAGCCAGGCCATCAACCGACGTATCTCCTGGCCTTCCCGCGTTGATGATCGGATAGGTGAGTTGTCGAGCGAGGATTGAGGGGTAATCCTCTCCTTTTCCCGCCCCTACGCCTTCGGTGAGACTATCCCCGAAGCAGATAACGCTTTGTCCTTGGGAATCAAGATTA
>VBLN01000203.1 GCA_005878685.1 Deltaproteobacteria bacterium
CCCACCAACCTTAATTCGAAATCCGCTTGTTTCGCTGCCTTGACTAGTCAGTAAAGCATCCGTCAAGCTTTACTTCAGAAGATTGGGTGATAAGGTGATGAAGGTGCAGGAGGAATTTCTTATGCTGCATGATCACAAGTACGCTATCGCAGACGATAAGGCGGTGCAGGTGCTCCTTGATAAGATGTTGGGAGGCGGGACGCGACAGAGACGCAGGGAAAAACTCTTGAAGGCATTAGAAGAGGCGTCTAGGAATTATCAGAATTCCAGTCAGAGGGAGCGGCAGGCCTTCTTCCACGGGTTGCTTACCGGCTATGCCGTTGCCCTCAAGCTCTGGTAGTTTCGAGTCTATTGATCACGTTACCCTGTTCGTTGTTCTTGTGTTGGCTTTTGCGCTCGCTTGGCGTCTAGCTGCTCGCGGTCTCACAGTTAGGACGGGACACGGGGCGTGACGTACGATCTTTTCAGCCACATTTCCAATAATCAGCCTTTTGATGCCGGTCCTGCCGTGCGTGGCAAGAACGATGAGGTCAACTCTCCTTGTTTCGGCAGCGTCGAGGATCACCTCAAAAGGATCTCCGCTTTCAATGAGATATCGTACCTTCGGAAGCGTGTGGACCCAATCGTGACAGAACTGCTTGAGAAGAATTTCAGAATGTCTTTCTGTGGCAGCCAAGATTTGAGCGCGTTGCAACGGTTCGCTCTTGTATAGCTCGATCAAGGCGGGATCGGCCTGAGTGATCGAACTCATATAAAGTTCATCAAACGGGTTGTCGATCACGTGCAGCAGATAGAGAGCGGCGCTGCTGCTCTTCGCCATCTTGACCGCAAGCCGAAGAGCGACTAGCGAGAAGTCAGATAGATCTACCGGACAGAGGATTCTCTTAAAATCTAGTGCCATGACTATTTTACTCGTTCGACGATCTCATGATAACATCCGTCACCGTCAAGGCAAACGACTTCATAGCTTCAAAACATCAACGCTTTAACCTTCGCTCGCCCTGTCTTCTTCCGAAGGATTTTACCTATACGTAGACGCTTTTGTCCACGATTGCTTCAGTCTGCCTGTTCGGGTACGATTTTTTTTGTTGACTAGAAATTTTCCTACAGTAATATCGGTCCTAAGGTGCTAAGTATAGGGCAATGAACCTTCGCGAACTATCGATTGAAGAAATTCGAGCGCGACTCCAAGAAAATCAACTCGTCACGGGCCATTTTTTGAACAGGCTAAAGCGAGACCCGCGTGAGGGTGTCCGCAAGGTCTACGAGCTTCTGAAGAAGCGGTACGAAAAGGAGCGGACCGAGCGTCTGCGGATCCAAAATATGCTGAATTTCGAGCGACTGCTCTGGAAGTCAGGCGTCCAGTTTGTTGCTGGCGTGGACGAAGTCGGAGTGGGACCCCTTGCCGGACCAGTGGTAGCGGCTGCGATCGTATTTCCACCAGGCACTGAGCTTGCCGGGATTGACGATTCCAAGCGGCTCGACCCGGAGCGACGGCTCAAGATGGAAGGTGCAATACGGCAAGTAACATCAGCCGTCGGCGTTGGTTTGGCGGAAGTAGACGAAATCGACCGTCTCAACATTTATCATGCGGCGCTACTCGCGATGCGCCGCGCCGTCGAGGCTCTCCCGTTAAAACCGGAGCATTTGCTCATCGATGCGCGGATTATTCCTGAAGTTTCCATCCCCCAGAGCTCGTTCTATAAAGGCGATGGGATCAACTTCTCCATTGCCGCCGCATCGATTATCGCCAAAACCCACCGAGACAGACTCATGGAGGAACTGGAAACAAAATATCCAGGCTACGGTTTCGCTCAGCACAAGGGTTACGGTACTCCGGAGCACCAAAATGCCATCCGTCGGCTCGGGCCCTGTCCCATCCATCGGATGTCTTTTCCCTTCATCCGAGAGCTTTGCGGCGAGTTTTCAGAGCTGTTTTATGCACTCAAACAGCAACTAGATAAAATAGATTCCAACATGGCCTTGCGTAGTTTTGAGAGAAGCCTCCGAGAGCGGTGGTCGGAACTCCATGAAAAGGAACAGCGGAAAATCAGACTGATGCTTTCCCGCCGTTGGAAGACCGTCTAACCTCCCATTTTCATTCAATCAGTTTCTCGCTGAGTGGAATTTCTTGGCAGGATATTTGGCGAGATATTTAGCCGGGACCATCTCCATGAGAGTTAGGGCGTTTTTTATCGCATAGCCCTCGGCGTCGGCGCACCATCTTTATTTTTCACCCTCACTTTTTTCGTCTTCGCCTCGGCCTCGGTACCTTCGCGCCTTTCTTCCGGGCCTCGGAGAGCCCAACGGCTATAGCCTGCCGCCTGCTCGTTACTCTTCTTCCCGTCCTGCCACTTTTGAGCTTTCCTCTTTCATATCTATGCAATGCCTCTTGCACGTATTTCTTTGTCTTCGGACCGTATTTAGCCATTGCTTTTGTCCTCCTTCATCGAATTTATTGTCCTTAAGTTTTCGGGCGCTCTCGTATAACCTCTCTCGCTTTCTTATCGGTCCTCAGCCCGAGATAGCGCGGATGGCGCAGCCGGTCGTCCGCAGTCCATTCGGTAAAAGGGGACGGGTCCTTGGAGCGCAACGCGCCCCGAGGGCTCGGGCGATTTATTGAAATCACGTTTGCTGCGGTAACTTTTCAAGGCATTAATTTTCGGCATCGCCAAAAATTCCGTCTACTCTGAAGCCATTCTCAAGACATATTTCCTTTGGTCAAAGCCGCAATGATCTCGCCGAAAACGTTCCCCGGCCAGAAGGCTCCTGCGGGCGAATCAGATTCTCATCCTGAAATTTGACGACCGGTACTAACCTTTGCTCTTCTCAACCTGGATATTATTCACGACGTTAGTAACGCCCTTGACACGCCGTGCGAGTTCTTCTGCTCGCGTCTTCTGCGCGGGAGACTCGACCGTGCCGTTTAGGTATACAACGCCTTTGTTCGTGTCGACGTCCACACGAAACAGATTCGTAGCTTTGTCCGCCACGAGCTGGGACTTCACGGACGCCGTGATAGTGACGTCATCAACGTTTTGCCCAGCAGTCTTTCCCGTCGTCGCTTGGCAGCCCGCCAACAAAAAAGTTAATAGCGCCATACCCAAGGTGGTTTTTATCGCTCTCATAACACACCTCCTTCCTAATGGAATTGCGTCATTATCAATATTCTTTGGGAGCAATCGACGTGCCAATCGGGTTTCGGTGTCGATGAATTTTCGAATATCAGTGTCAATTATTATCTCTTCTACCTACCTGAGATTCCTTTTCGTAAAAACAAAGAGCAATATGATGTCGCGGAATCCCTCCATTCGCGTCTGGAGGCGATTCCCTACAACCGCGAGAGACATTTCGCTGAGCCGATCTCCCCTGTCAGTATATTTGGACACTACGTCAATATATTTGGACACTAGTTGGCCTGGGTTTTCGGCTTTTTATTTCTCGGACTATGTGTAAAGCCAGAAGCCGAACGTTTATATGTCTTTCCATCCGCCATGGATTTGATCCAATCTACCTAAACCGCTCCCATCTAGAATTGCACGATTTTCAATCGCCATTCTCTGGCACATCATTTGCTGCACTGGTTTTCTGCTCGCTTATAACTAGAACCCAATCAAACTGAAGGAGGAAATCGGTTTATGAAGATCAGAGATATTATGACTCGTAATGTCGAGGTAATTCACCGCGACACCTTACTCAAAGATGCGGCCAAGATGATGAAGACGCTCAACGTAGGGTTGCTTCCAGTTTGCGACGGTGACCGGCTAGTGGGAATGCTTAGTGATCGCGATATCACCGTCCGCTCGACTGCCAAAGGTTTGGAGCCAAGGAAAACTCGCGCCGGTGAGGTCATGACGGCAGAAGTAATCTGCTGCTTCGATGATCAGGACATCCAAGAGGGAGTTAAGCTCATGGAAGAGAAGCAGATCCGCCGTTTACCAGTTCTCAATCGGGATAGACTGCTGGTCGGGTTTGTTTCGCTTGGCGATTTAGCAGTTCGCACGGGCGATCAGGACTTGGCTGGCGAGACCGTCAAGCGAGTTTCCGAGCCCGCGGAACCTAACCGGTAAGAAATTCTCGGTAGGCACGACTGGTCGTGAATGCTTCCAGGACCGATAAAACAGGAGGGAGTGCCATGGGAACCATCTTACTTATTATACTAATTTTGCTCCTCATTGGCGCACTACCAAGTTGGCCTTACAGCTCGGGTTGGGGCTATTACCCGAGTGGCGGGCTGGGGCTAATACTCCTTATCATAATTATACTGCTGTTGGCGGGCCGCATCTAAATCGTTCTACAGCGTTGTGCTGAGAGTGTAATATCCGGCCAAAGTGTTGAAAGTTTCGGACCAGTAAGGAAAAAAGCGTTCGCCTCTCGGCAGAAAAGCGGGTAGATCAAGACCCAACAACTTCAAAAGAACGCCGGAGCTGCTGGTCCGTCGGGCGCTTCGACGGAGAAGTCGTCATAGAAAAAATCTCCATCCCTTCAAGACGCTCTTAGCAAACCCATCGTCTCGCCCGTCACGGTTTGATATCCGTCACCTGGCACGACTTAACCCGCTTCAGAGGAGCAATAAGCCGCTGAAATTTATAACGAAGTTGAATGTCTGTAGGAAACCGCCTCCAGGTGAAAGTCAAAATATCTTCACAC
>VBLN01000199.1:0-4537 GCA_005878685.1 Deltaproteobacteria bacterium
CTTTGCGTCCAATCCTTGTTAAGCTTAAGAAACTAAAGGGAGGTAACTCAGCAATCCGACTATGGAAACGCCAGCGATCAACGATCTCAGCATTAGCATAGCTACAGAAAATGGCACCGGCAGCGCTTCGGCAAACAACATTGTGTTCAAGGCGATCTTCAAAATGGGGGTGCCATGCGCCTCAAAGAATATGTTCCCGTCGAATATTCAAGGGCTGCCGACCTGGTATCAGATCAGGGCCTCCGCTGACGGATACATGGCCCGAAAGGACGTCATCGACGTCATGGTCATGTTTAATGACGCGACTGCCGCCAAAGATATCTATCGCGTCAGGGATGGCGGCATTATTCTCTACGATGACTCGACCCCGCTCGCTGCTAACCTGAAGAGAGATGGGGTTCAGTACTTTGGGGTTCCGGCCAATAAGCTGATCCAAAAAATCGTGCCCGCCTCGCCGCTTCGGGTTAAACAGCGAAACATGATCTATGTGGGCGCCCTCGCTTACCTCTTTGGCATCGACATGGAGACTATCAAAGCGGTTCTCCAAGACACCTTCGGTAGAAAGCCGGCGGTCATTGAATCGAATCTCGTTTGCATTGAAGCCGGCTTTAACTACGTGAAAGAGAAGGGATACACGCAAACCATCGCCCGGCTGAAGGCCATCCCAAACGGCAACAAAGGAAAGATCATCACCGAAGGCAATACCGCCTGCGCGTTGGGAGCAATTTACGGCGGAGCCTCACTGATCTCGTGGTACCCTATTACACCCTCAAGTTCACTTGCCGAAGCCATAGAACATTATATGCCCCGCCTGCGTAAGAAAAATGGCAAGGCAACTTACGCGATCGTTCAAGCCGAGGATGAAATCGCGGCGGCGAGCATGATCTTGGGAGCAGGTTGGGCAGGAACGAGAGCCATGACCTCAACCTCGGGGCCAGGGCTCTCGCTTATGAACGAAAGCATCGGCCTAGCTTACTTTGCCGAGATCCCATGCGTCTTCTTCATCATTCAGCGGGGAGGGCCGTCGACCGGATTGCCCACCCGGACCCAACAAGCCGACATTCAGCTCATGTATTATGCCTCGCACGGCGACACCCACCATATCATTCTTATCCCCCACGACATGAAATCATGTTTCGACCTCGCAAGACGAAGCTTCGACGTTGCCGAGCGATTCCAGACTCCGGTATTTGTCATGATGGATCTCGATTTGGGCATGAACCTCTGGTCTTCGGATCCACTGAAACTAGAAAAGGCGCCCTTCGATCGGGGCAAGCTTTTGACCGCAGAGCAGTTGGAGCAATGGGAGAAGCAGGGGAAAAAATTCCGCCGCTACTTCGACTACGACGGAGATGGCATTCCCTACCGGACGATCCCGGGAAATCCTCATCGGAAGTCGGCCTACTTTACTCGCGGCTCCGGCCACGATGCGGACGCCCAGTACTCAGAGGATGAGAAGGATTACAAGGAGACCCTTGACCGTCTTCGGAAAAAGTTCGAGACGGCTCGCAATTACGTGCCGAAACCGATCATCGAGACGCATGAAGGGGTCAAGACCGGCGTGATTTGCTTCGGCTCGAGCTATGAGCCGGTGCGCGAGGCGCGAGATCGTCTGAAAGCTTCGGGTCTCAAGACGAATCACCTCCTGTTAAAAGCCTTGCCCTTGACCAAGGAGAGCAAAGAGTTTCTCGCGGCTCATGACGTGGTCTACCTGGTGGAGCAGAACCGCGATGCTCAGATGGCCTCCATCTTTAAAGACGAGTGGCCGGAGTTGAGCGCGAAAATCGTCAGCATTCTGATCTACGACGGTCTGCCCGTAACCACTCTACAGGTTGTCAAACAGATTCAGCAGCATCAGAAAGGTGACATGAAAGAGGCAGCAGAATGGCAGGAGAAAAAGTTAATCGCGTCCGTCTGACTGAAAAAGATTATGAGGGAGCCCCCTCGACCATGTGTCGGGGCTGCGGCCACGACGCCATCTCGGCATCCGTGATGCGGGCTTTTTTTGAGAGCAGCGTTGACCCGCGCAAGGTCATTAAACTGAGCGGCATCGGCTGCTCATCGAAAACTCCCGCTTACTTTCTCGGCCAGTCTTTCGGCTTTAACGCCGTGCATGGAAGGATGTCGGCGGTGGCAACCGGAGCGAATCTCGCTAACCACACTTTGATCCCGATTGGGGTATCGGGAGACGGCGATACCGCGGCAATCGGCTTGGGCAATTTCTGCCACATGATGCGGCGCAACGTGAACATCACTTACATCGTCGAGAACAACGGAGTCTATGGCCTGACCAAGGGCCAGTTCTCAGCCACTGCGGACAAGGGAAGCGTGATGAAGGGGGGAAAGGTCAACGACATCCCGGCGATCGACCTCTGCGAGCTCGCTATCATCCTAGGCGCCACATATGTGGGCCGAAGCTTCTCCGGCGATCGCAAACAATTGGCGCCTTTGATTCAAGGCGCTCTGGCCCACAAGGGGAGCGCAATTCTAGACGTGATCAGCCCATGCGTGACTTTTAATAATCACGAGGGCTCGACCAAGAGCCTCAAGTACGTTAAGGATCACCTCGATCCGATTCATGATATCGACTTCATCCCCTACTACGAAAACATTGAAGTGGACTATGAGGAAGGGACCGACCAGCCGGTGGAACTACACGACGGATCCCGAATTGTTCTGCACAAGCTGGGGAAAAGCTATGATCCCACCAGCAGGCTGCAAGCCATCCAGGCCATTCATGCGGCTGTCGCCGAAGGCAAATTCTTAACCGGCCTCATCCACTATGATCCCAATCGGCTGGACTTTGCCGATGAGATGAATCTCGATGAGACCCCGCTTGCTGAATTGGGTCAGGACATCCTGCAGCCGCCGGCCGAGACGCTCGACCAGATCAACGCCGAGCTGATGAAATAGAGGGTGGGCAGAAAAGAGTGCTGATCTTCGGTAAATGGATCAGCGATGAAATGCTCTACCCAACACCCTACCGGCAATACGTTTTCACCATTCCCAAGATCCTGAGGCCGCATTTTAGATTTGATAGAAAGCTGCTGGGAAAGCAGTTAGCCTACCAGTGTATAAAGGAGTTCTTCCGGCAAACTCTGAGAAACTCCATGATCCATGATTTCGTAAACGATGGAGTAGGAAACTCACGAGTGACTAACCAAGGGAGATGACCATGGACAAGCAGTACTATGCCCGAGCTCTAAGAGCGATTGGACAAGATCTGGAAGAACTGCGTCCCGAGTACGTGGAGATAAAACAAAGGGGTAAGGATTTTATTGCCCGGGGTCGTTGTCCTGCCAGTACCCTTGACGGTAGACCTGATGTCAGGAGTCCGTTGATCCAAAGGCTTTGGGAAAAGATGCTTCACCGCGACCCAAATGCGGCCTCGCCCAAAGGGCAGGAACCGACTGTTCCCTTCGTGCGTAGGTACAGCCCTGAGGATATCGACCGGTTGGATGAGTCAAAGCACGCCAACCGAAGCGGACTCGTCGCAACGCCTGACATTCATAGCCTCGGTGAAATGCTTCGCACCATCGGGAGACTTATCGACGCGGAGGGAGGACGCTTGATCAAGCTGTCCAGGGACTTGCAGACCGTGACGTTCGAATACCGAGACCCTCAGGGCGCAAGCGCAAAAAAACAACTGAGCAATTTGCAATTGCTGCAGGATGCAGCAGCGATCTTACACGGAGCAAGAGAGCATTAGCAGGCAGATCTACCTAGAACCCGCCCCCATATTGACAAGACAACGTTATTTGATAGTTTGCGACCAAGCTAGCGATCCAGGTCGCCCCACACTGTCAGCGAGCCCCTTCTGCGTGTGGTAACGGGGCGACTTTTGAGTTCTCAATGATCCAATCCTAAAAGTGAGTTCCTATCACTTCCAAAGGAGGCGACCATGTCACGAATTCTTTATGTCATCGCATGCGCGGCACTGGCTGTAATTCTCCTGGGCGGGTTGGCCCAGGCGCAGCAGCAACAGGAGCAACCAAAGCCGCCGCCGTTCGCGACCACCAAGGTCGAGGGCGCCGATAACGTCTACGTCTTCCGCTACGGAAACCACCAGGCGATGTTCGTCGTCACCAGAGACGGCGTGATCGCCACCGATCCCATCGGTTACGGACGCCCGCAGGCGGTGACAACCTATGTTGACGAGATCAAAAAGGTCACGGATAAGCCGATCAAGTACCTGATCTACAGCCATCATCACTACGACCACATTGCCGGCGGCCAGCCCTTCAAGGACGCAGGCGCGAAAATCATCGCCCACAAGAGGGCGAAGGAACGCCTCGCCGTCCTCAAGGATCCGGCGACACCGTTGCCCGATGAAGCAATGGACAAGAAGAGGACTCTCAACCTCGGAGGCACAACCCTCGAGTTGACCCACGTCGGACTCAACCACTCCGACAGCTCGATCGTCATGCGATTGCCAAAGGAGAAGCTCATCTTCGCAGTCGATTTTATTCCGGTCGGTACATTGCCGGGCCGGGGCATGATCGACTTTTGTCCGCTCGAGGCAGAGAAGTCGTTCAAG
>VBLN01000199.1:4620-6864 GCA_005878685.1 Deltaproteobacteria bacterium
ACGCGCAGGATCAGCTGACTTTCCTGCAAGACGCCTCCGAAGCGGTGAAGGTCGAGGCGCGAGCAGGGAAATGCTGGGATACGGTCGAGAAGGAAATGAAGCTGCCTAAATACGCGAACTATCCCAACTACGAAGCGGCGTTGCCGTTCGTGCTGAGACGCTATTGCGGGCTGTGGGGCCGCGGCACCTGAGCCGCGTTGAAAAGTGATTGATTATAGGGCGAGTTTTGACTAGGCTTTATTAAAATGATTTCCATTCAAAGAGAGGAGAACTCTCATGTGTGAAGCCAGGCGGAGAATCATTTTCACGGGCTTAACGCTTTTAGTTGTGGGAGCACTATCACAGCTTGTTCTGGAAAGTTGCGTTGAGGCGCGAGCCGGTGGGGGACGTTCAGGTGGATCTCGAGGCACCCGGACTCTCCAGAGTCCAGCCAGCCCATCGCAGCCAAGCCAACCCTCCCAAGCAAGAAGGGAAGCAAGCCCACAGCCCGGTCCGCTTGCGCCGCAGTCCGGCGGTTTTATGCGCAGCCTTGGCGGCGCACTCTTGGGAGGATTTTTAGGCTCCCTGCTTTTCTCGAGTTTGGCTCAGGCGGGATGGGGCGGCTTTGGCGGAAGCGGTTTCGGCCTTATCGAAATCCTTCTGATTGCGGGCGCTGGCTATTTTATCTATCGCAAGTTTCGTAGTCCCGCGACCGGGTATGGCACGATGCAATACCAAAACACGGGGTACGACATCCCCCATAGTACGTCAGTCCGAGAGGACTCTACGTTTAATGAGCCCGATTTCAGGTCCATTGTTATGATGGACCGCGGTTTCGATCCTAATCGGTTCCTTAAATCGGCCCAGGATCTATTTTTCAAAATACAGGGCGCGTGGAACCGGCAGGATACAGTGACTCTTGGATCCTTTTGCGGACCTGAGTTAATGCGCACGTGGGAGCAGGAATTGGCCGACCTCCGCGCTCGCGGACAGAAAAACCGCATGGAAAATATCGCCCTTAGCTCGAGCGAGATTACCGAGCCTTGGACGGAAACGGGGCAAGACTATATTACGGTTCGTTTCCAGGCCAATCTGTTGGACTACACAGTGGATGAAAAAAACGGCGCGGTGGTTGCCGGCAGCAACTCGGAGCCGGTTGAGTTTGAAGAGTTCTGGACTTTCAGCCGCGCCGTCGGCCCCAATCCCTGGAAATTAGCCGCAGTGCAACAAGCCTAAAACCTCGCGCTGACTGAGACTCCCTCCCGGTCGGGATCAGGTTCAGGGTCCAGCAAAGATTGTCGATATAGCCGGGCCTCACCCCACTGCGCGCCATCCTTGGGTTCTCGCTACGACCAACACGAATCCTTCCTTGACGGCGTGCAGGGATTTCACTAACGTCAGGACCGTTCCTCGATCACCCACTCAGCGGAGGATGCGATGAGAACGAAAATTTCCATTCTGTTTGTCCTGCTGATCGCTATCGCCGTGAAACCCGCACCAGCCGCGCAGGGGCCGACCAAAGTCACAATGACAACCGGCTCGTTCAGCGAGCGGGAGGCCGCCATGTTCGTCGCGCAGGACCAAGGCTTCTTTCGGCGGTATGGCCTGGATCTGACGTTCGTCCATGTCCGCAGCGGTCCCGTCGGCATGGCCGCTCTCGCGGCAGGCGAATCGCAGCTTCACGAGGGCTCCGTCACCGGCGCCGTGCTCGGCGCCGCCGCGGAAGGAACCGATCTGATATTCGTTGCCGGCATGATTAATAAACTCATCGGCAACATCATGGCGTCGCCGAAAATCAAAACTCCTTCGGACTTGAAGGGCAAAGTCATAGGCGTCACCAGCATGAGCGGCGGCAGTTGGATGTTCACCACGTTGGCTCTCGAGTACTGGGGCTTGGACGCGAAGCGCGACGGCATCACCTTCCGTGTTCTTGGCGATGAATCGGTGCGCAGCCAAGCACTTCTTACCGACACCATCGTAGCAACCCATCTCGGCTATACCTTTGCGGCGCCCCTCAAAAGCCGGGGCTTTACCAACCTTGCCGATCTGGCCCAACTGCCCATCCCCTTCCAAAGCACGGGAATCATGACGAAACGCAGCTTCATCAACTCCTCGCCGGAAGTTGTGGAAAAGGTTTTGCGCGGCATAGTGGATTCCATGGCTTTCATCGCCCAACCGGAAAACAAACCGGCGGTGCTCAAGAGTTTAGCCAAGGGACTCCGCCTGCCGAAGGTAGAGCTGGCCGTAGAGGGTTACGAGAGCCTG
>VBLN01000200.1:0-6933 GCA_005878685.1 Deltaproteobacteria bacterium
AATTCCCGAGAGGAGGTCCGTCATGTCGTTCGATCAAGCCACGAGCCGTCGCCGGTTTTTGCAGTTCCTGGCAGCCAGCCCGCTGTTCGCTTACGGGGGCTTTTCGGCCTTCGCGGGTGAGGGCCCGACCGCGGGCACGAAACTTCCCGACCCCATCATCTGGGCCCCCCTCAGGACGGAAGACTTGATCAAGAGTCCCAAGGACGCGATCAACGTATTCGATTTCGAGCCGGTCTGCCGCGCGAACGTTCCGCCTGCGCATTTCGGCTACATGGCCTCGGGCGTGGACGACGAAGTCACCTTGCGGGCCAACCGCGAAGGCTTCCTGAAGTTCCAGCTGCGCCCGCGCCGTCTGGTCGACGTCAGCAAGGTCGATATGAGCACCGAGATCCTCGGCGTGAAATACGATACCCCGATCATCGTCGCGCCGGTCGGCGGGCAAAAGGCCTTCTACACGGGCGGCGAAATCGACGTCGCCAAGGCGGCGAAAGCCGGAAACCATCTGCAGATTCTCTCGACCGTCACGACCAGCTCGGTGGAAGATGTCACCGCCGCGCGCGGCGCGCCGATCTGGTACCAGCTCTACGCCACGAATAAATGGGAGGCCGCCAAAGCCTTCGTGACGCGCGCGGAAAAGGCGGGCTGCCTCGCCGTCGCGGTGACGGTCGATCGAAACGGCGGCCGCAATCAGGAAACCTTGGCCCGGCTGCAGCGCACCGACACGCGCGAATGTTCGGCTTGCCACGACCGCAGCAGCCTGGAAGCCAACCTAAGGCGCAGGCCCATGTATGAGGGCGTCGACCTCACGGGGCTGACAAACACTCAATCCTCCGCCATGACCTGGGACTTCTTCAGGCGGCTGCGCGACTTGACCAAGATGAAGATCGTGATCAAGGGTATTCTCGCGCACGAGGATGCCAAGCTCGCCGCCGACGCCGGCATCGACGCGATCATCGTCTCGAACCACGGCGCGCGCAGCGAGGACAGCGGGCGCTCGACCATCGACGCCCTGCCGGAAATCATCGAAGCGGTCGGCGGCCGCATGCCGGTCCTGGTCGACAGCGGCTTTCGCCGCGGCACCGACATCGCCAAGGCGCTCTGCATGGGCGCGCAAGGTGTGTGCATCGGCCGGCCGTATATCTGGGGTCTCGGCGCGTTCGGCCAGCCGGGGGTCGAGCGCGTGCTCGAGCTGCTGCGCATCGAGCTGCGCGCCATCATGCAGCAGATCGGCGCGCAGTCAATCAAGCATCTCACGCCGGCCATGGTGCGGCGGGCCTGAGAAGGCTGGGGATCTTCCTCTCGTCGAATCAGGCTCGGTGTCTGACTTGCATAACTTGCGATAATCCGTTGCGGCTTCGTCGTTACTCCGAAAGCTCCCACGTGCTCGGCCGGACAACGGGGGTCGGCCGGACAACGGGGGTCGGATCTTGGACTGTGTAATTCGAAGTGACTACTCGGCCAGGGGCAGGCCCGACTATCTTAACAATCTCCTGAACCACAAGCGGCGACGAATCGAAAATGGCGGTAGCCGTAAGGCTTGAGGCGAGAGCCGGACTTTTAAATTCAGCTTGACAGCCCTCACAGACTTATCCTATATACGCTCCACTAACTTCGGCTGGGTTCTTCGATCCCGTCACATCTTTGCTCGCACACCATCGCCCGGACTGGCTTTCCCAGCTTGGCTTTTTGTTCGTAAGTTTTCTTTGACTCTAGGACTCTGTACAAAACGCCGACGCAACGCGCACAGGAGGGAAATTATATGATCGGCATTTTCTGGATCGGGGCGCTTCTCATTTTGTCATTGCTTACAGGGGCCACGCGCGGCAAACCTCTCGAAAGCCCGAGCGCTGAGACGCGCAGGCTTGTGGAGCAGCTCAAAGGCAAGATCAGTTCGGGCCGTCTCGACGAAGGCGAAGAAGTGCAGCTTACTTTGAAAAAGTACCGGGCCTACCTCTCAGTCTGCTACCGGCACACTGCGCCTGATCGGAAATCGACTTCGGGATGCTATCGAGACTCATAGAAGAAACTCTCGAAGCCGGCGGTACGGTTACCGCTTCCTTCACGTCCGCCGTCTGGAGGGGGAGAAGGGCGGTTTGGCTTGTCTTAATGGGATTTGGGGTCTGGCATGCGACCTATTGCATTTTAGTTCTCGACGCAACCTGCTGATTCTCTTGACTCCCATCGTGGCGGTCTTACTCCGAAAGCTCCCACGTGCTCGGCGCGAAGAGGTCGTAGGGGCTTATCTCCTTGGCGTTTCCGGGTTTACTGTGAAGGAGTATTCACCACAGAGACACAGAGTTCGCAGAGGGTTTGTTCAAGTTCAGATTGGGGCGAGCGGCGACATCCGCTTCTCGGTCGGATAGCGCCGCTAGATCCGTGATTCACGCCTCGCGTTTCCCCGGCGAATTCTCTTCAGCCGCTCTGAAAGATCCGGTCAGGAAGGTACAAGGCGCGCGCCGAGACTCCGCTCAAAGTTATTGCCGATACTTTCACGTCTTCGTAATTACGAAAGTACGAAAATATCGTGCCTTCGAGCCGATCCGCTAGCGCCGGACCGGCGAGGCGCAATTTACAAAACCGCATTCCTGGCCTGTCGATTACGCTGCTCGTCTTGGAACGAGCGCTACCACAACGTCGGCATCGAGAACTGCCGCGATCCGGCGCAGGAGGGGAAGCGAATGGCGCTTGTAGCCAGCCTGCTCGATTGCGGACACGGCTTGCTGGCTACAACCCACCTTTTTAGCCAGATCCTTTTGCGACCATCCCTTCCCTTCTCTCAGGCGGCGGATTTGAAACGCGACCTCTGCTTCAGTTCTCCTCTTGTCGAAAGCCGCCGCAAAGGCGGGATTCCGCCTCAAACGATTCATCTGTTTCTGAAAGTCATCCATAGGCGCTACCTCTCTAGATATTGCTTCATTCGCCGCAAGGCGATCTGAATCTCCGATTGCGGCACTTCACGCGCCTTTTTCACGAATCCGTGGAGAAGCACTA
This sequence comes from Deltaproteobacteria bacterium, assembly GCA_005878685.1. Taxonomy (GTDB): domain Bacteria; phylum Desulfobacterota; class Binatia; order UBA9968; family UBA9968; genus DP-36. Next base: position 2,992 of record VBLN01000200.1, read on the forward strand.
AGGTCTTCTCTGTATGCAAGAAATACAAGATACGCAATTGCCGCCTTGTCCTTATCCGTAACTCCCAGAGTCCCTTCCCTAAGGGGGCCACCCATGGTCGGCCGACGGAGATCCCGTGGGATCGCAGCATGTCGATTCCGACCATGGTTTCGATTTTCTCCTAGATCGCAAGGCCGTCAACAAAGGTCTCAACGGGGGATCTTCCGCTCGCTTCCCGAAAGTAGGCGACGCGCCACTAATGGATGATACAAGATTTATCTTGTGAGCTCAATACCTGAAGATGCAGACTTCGAGGTCTATATTAGAGGGTTAACTTGTCGTATTTGCGCAATTGCGCAAATACGCAACTATCACCGGGGAGGCTGAATCGATGAATTCCGACAGCGCCTTGAGGATCTGACGGGTTTGGCGGGCATGCTTCAGCCGATATCTGGCCCGCGTGCCGTCTGTCTCATATCTCACGACTTCGGCGAGCCGCCATGCTGCCAATACATGGCTTACCCGCGACACGCTCCGGTCAACCCCACGGGAAATCTGACTGGGATTCATCTGTTTATTTTCCGCCAACAGCTGAACGATCGCGAAGGCCACTGGATTCCCGAGCAGGCGGCAAAGGCGCGATTGCCTGTAGCTTCCTTCTTCCACGCGACCCGTTTATCACGTTTTCGTAATTCCGAAAACATGAAACTATAGCAATCGCTCGGGGAGCTTCAGGCTTTTTCTTTCTAGACAACCTCGGCGGAGCATCTCCTATCCAGGAAACTTTTTTTCAACTGATCTTGTGCTCGGGAAGGATCCTTGGAAGCTGCGCTGTCACGATTTCCCGAACGAAGTTTGCGCGGCCCGTCACTCCGTCTGACGCTGTAGTTGCTTCACGCTCTTGGTTAATTCTATCGCCTTTGATACTTTCCAAACGAAAACGGCAATTGGGGGTATCCGATGAAAGAGACTTTTGCGGCACTGATCACGATCATTTTTCTTCTCTGCGGTTCCGCTCGCGCCGCCGATAAGAAGGCGCTGGGGGTCAGAGAACAATTTCAATCGGGCAATCTCAAAAAGGTACTCTAACCCCCAATTTACTCATCGTGTCAGTGTAGCAGGAACTGATGCCCAGACGCGCGCGTGGCCCCGGCGCATTTTTAACGACCGGCTCCAGCACGACGAGATGGAAGGGCGCCTTGGGCCCGCCAAAGGGAAAGACGCGGCTGCTCGGCCATGAACTTCGAGAGATGGTTGTTTACCAATGATCTTGCACAAGCGGTTCGCGCCGCTTCTGCGCCGCCCTCCTTCCACGAAGCCCCAGCATGAATCCTCTCAAGCAAGCTCAATTGGATGCTCGGCTGCGCCGGCTTGCCACCGGGAATCCAGCCGCGATCATCGTTGGCAACGGCTCCACAAATGACCTCAGCTTTGTCCGGAGCCTTAGTCGACGTAGGATCCCAACGATTATTTTCGCGCTACGGTTTGCGGGTTCGAATGGCTACCGTAGAGGAGGAGCCGCAAGCATGGCTGGAAATCCTCGAACTTGCGGCATCGGTTCTGAAAACGCCCCCCGTTCTTTTCGCTCTCTCGGACGCGCACTGCGCGTTCGTGTCTCAAAACGCCGAGCACTTGCGTCGCGGTTTTCGCTTCGTCCTGCCCGACGAACAAACCGTCGAGCGAATTCTCGACAAGCGGCAGCAGTACGCCGCGGCAGAAGCGGCAGGAATACGGGTGCCAGCCACGTTTTATCCCGAACGCGTCGAAGATGTGAGCCGGCTCGCCTCCGAGATTGACTATCCGGTGATTCTAAAACCGTACACTGCCCACGTCGGTCGCTTGCAGATCTTGAACCGCAAGGTGGTCGTCCTTCAATCTGCCGAAGAGTTGATATCGGTCTACTCGAAGTGCACGGCTTCCGGAGCCCGTTTCATGGTTCAGAAGATCGTTGCCGGCAAAGATGACGCGATTTTCTGGTACAGTGGATTCTGGGACGAGCATGGCCGTGAGCAGGCTTGGTTCACCGGCCAGAAGCTGCGTCAGTTCCCTCCTGGTTTCGGTGACGGCTCTCTCCAGCGGACAGTGGAGGCACCGGTAGTGTTGCAGCTGAGCCGCCGCTTGCTCGAAGTCTTTCGCTATCGTGGACTTGTCAATGTCGAATTCAAGCGCGACGTGAGGGACGGAAGCTACGCCCTCATGGAAATCAATCCCAGAACTGTCTCGGGGAATCAGCTCGGCATCAGCGCGGAGGTCGATTTGCCGTGGATTGCATACCGGCATCTGGTTGGGCTCGATCTAGCTGTGGCGCCACGGCATTCCTTTCGGCTGAACGTCAAGTACGTCAACGAAGAATGGGACGTTCAAGCGTTCTGGGCATTGCGGAAATCGAAGGAGCTGACGTTTGCTGCCTGGCTTCGGTCTTTGCGAGGGACGCAAGCTTGGGCTCTGTTCGCCTGGGACGATCCGCTTCCCCTGCTCGCGGGCCTATGGCGTTTCTTTTCTATCTGTGCTCGGCGTGCTCTCTCACGGGCGCGCTCCAAGACGTGAAGGTGGGCTACCCTCGGCGGAAGGGAAAGTGGAAAATTGAGAACTATTTTGTTGACGCAATTGGTGGAAGCATAGGTGTTCCAGAGGAAATTTAGAAGATCGGAGCGAACGCTGGAAGTGAAACCCGATAATCTGCACAATCTTCTGAACTGCAAGCGGCGACGAATCCGCAAAAGACATGAGGCTTGAGGCGAGAGGCGGACTTTTAAATTCAGTTTGACAGCCGTCATAGACTTGCCCTATTTTTGCGACACTGACTTAGGCTGGGTTTCTCGATCCCGTCACATCTTTGCTCGCACACCATCGCCCGGACTGGATCTCCCAGCCGGGTTTTTTCTTTTTGTAAGAGGAGGTCCCTATGAGCTGGCGAGAGACGAAGAAGGTTCTCGCGGTCCTTGTCGCGTGGTTTGTCTTGGGCGGCACCGCGCCGTTGGCTTATGGAGAAATCCGCATTTCCATCGGCGTGACGGAGACCATGGAGACATTCAACCCATATGGCGACAGCGTCGCGCTTCTCTACAGCATTTGGTGCCAGGTCATGGGATGCCTGGGCACTTATGATTTTGATAAAGGCGAACACGTAGGGATGCTGGTCGAACGCTGGGAAGTGAAGGACCCGAATACCTGGCTGTTTTACCTGCGCAAGAACCTCCGGTTTCACGATGGCTCGCGCCTGACCGCGGCCGATGTCGTCCACTCCTTCAACCGCATCAGTAATGACCCCCAGAGCAAACAGAAGCAGAATATCGCTCCTGTCGCCAGCGTGGCGGCGGTGGACGAATACACGGTCAGGTTCACGACGAAGCAGCCGACCGCGCCGCTGCTGGAATATCTCTTCGACCGCTTCATCGTGACCAGCAAAACGATCGGGGCTGGGCCTTACAAGTTCAAGGAACTGATCCCGGGCCAGCGCTTCGTCATCACCAAGAACCTAGACTATCCGGGAATGAGAGAGAAAAAGCAGGCACCCGACGAAGTCATCTTTCGCATCATGCGGGAGCCGGAGCAGCGGGTCACTGCGCTGTTGAATGGCGAGGTCCAGATTGCCCAGTTCGTCCCTCCCCACATGCGCGTGCGGGTAGAGAGAAACCCCAACCTAAAATTAGTCTCCTTTGACTCTGCGGAGATCATGTTCCTGGCGATGAGCCCGAAGTTCAAGCCATGGGATAACAAGCTGCTGCGTCAAGCTGTCTGTTATGCCATCGACCGGGATACCCTCATTGCTACACTGCTTAGAGGAGAAGCAACCCGGCTCGATGGGCCGATAGGGCAGGGACAGTACGGCTACGATCCCAACCTGCAACCACGCTATACCTACAACCCAGAAAAGGCGCGCGAACTGGTCAAAGAGGCGGGCTTTCCAAATGGTGTTGATGTCGATTTCTATACTCCCGTTGGTCGCTATACTCTGGACAA
>VBLN01000200.1:7096-8098 GCA_005878685.1 Deltaproteobacteria bacterium
CGGCGGCTCGCCTCGGATCGGATACTCAAACCCAAATCTCGACGGGCTTTTGGCCTCGGAGCGGCAATCTTTCGATCAGGCCAAGCGTAAAAAGTTACTGTCAGAGGCGATGAGCCTCGTCACGGAAGAGGCGCCTGCCCATTTTCTATGGCGCCATCAGCTTTTGTTCGGGATGACGAAAAATATTGAGTACAAGCCGCTCCCAAGCGAACGCATCTATGCTTTTAACATCCGGGTGCTCCGTTAACTTACTTCAACCACCCAGCTTCTTTGTACGCACAGAGGACGACGGGGTGCAGGAAGACGCCAATTCACAACAGGGCTGGATTCGTAAATCCGGTCACATCTCTAATTCGTTTTACACCAGCCCGGACTCAAACCCCCCATCCGGACTTCTTTTTTTTTAGGCAACTGGGCTGTACGCGCACCGGAAGAACCAGCGCGATGGTAAGGAAAGGAGGGGTAAAAATGTTCGTAAGTCGTCTGGTTTCGATAGGGGCCAGCAAGCGATTACAAATCCTTCTCGCTTTGATTTTTGCGTTGTATCCGCTTGTTGTTGCCGCCGCAGAAATTGGTGGCAAACCGGAAAGAGGCGAAGTGATCCTCGCTTATGTATCGCCGAGCGCTGCCTTCACGCCCCTGTTTGTCGCTGCCGATGCGGGCCTTTTTGCGAAATACGGGCTGAAAGTCAAACCCCAGCTCTTTGGTCTTGGTGTGGCGCAGAAGGCCCTTCTTTCAGAGGAGATCGACTTGCTCGTAGACGGGCCGCTTCTGATAACCGCTAGGCTCGGCGGGGCACGGGTGAAATATTTTGGCGCATACATGCAGCAATTTGTATTTCAGATATGGGGTGTGAAGGGAATCACTGCGATCGAGCAGCTCAAAGGAAAGACCGTGGCCGTATCGGCTCCGCGAGGCGCCATCGACACCGCGACCCGAGAGGTGCTCAAGAAACAGGGTCTCACTCCGGACACCGATGTCAAATTCGTCTATAACGATCAA
>VBLN01000201.1:0-487 GCA_005878685.1 Deltaproteobacteria bacterium
GATTCGTAGACTACTGAGCATTGTTCTCGAGGCCGAAGGCTACCGGGTGCTGGAAGCTGAAAGCGGCCGACAGGGGTTATCGGATGTGGCGCTTCGAAGGCCCGATGTTGTTCTGTTGGACCTCGGTCTTCCCGACATCGACGGAATGGATCTCCTCAAACGCCTGCGCGAGTGGAGCCGTGTGCCGGTATTGATTCTCTCGGTGCGCGGTGGGCCAGAGGATAAAGTAGCCGCTATGGATTCAGGGGCCGACGACTATGTCACCAAACCTTTCGATTCAGGTGAACTTCTCGCCCGCCTGCGTGCGGTCCAGCGCCGCGCTCCCCTCGGCTCGGAGGACCCGTACTTTCAAGCGGGGCACCTCGCCATTGATTTCAACGCTCGGACGGTCACCGTAAAGAGTCACGAGGTGAAACTAACCTCCACGGAATACGCCCTCCTTAAAGTGCTAGCGCAGCATGCGGGCAAGGTCGTCACGCACAAACAG
>VBLN01000201.1:508-1074 GCA_005878685.1 Deltaproteobacteria bacterium
CGCGTCTACATGAATCACTTGCGCAAAAAAATTGAACTTCCTAGGGCGCCGAATAAACTTTTGAAGACCGAGGCCGGGATCGGTTACCGTTTCGTATTGCCAGCAGGAGGATAGAATTCGCCTTTTACCTTGATTACTTGCCTGCATCGTTGTAGTCTTCCTGTAGTTGAAAAAACCCTGTAGCGTTTGGATATCGATTGCTGATAGTCGGGTCCTGTGCAAGGCGGTGCCGTAAACTCCGTCAGGTCCGGAAGGAAGCAGCGGTAGCGGATTTTCCCCTGTGCCACAGGGGAGCCTGGCTGTCAGCAATGGGCATCCCGAACTCGTGGCTCGTGTTCGTGATTCGTGACCAAAACGAGCACGAGTAACGAGCACGATCACGGTCTTTATGTCTTATCTAGTTTTAGCGCGGAAATGGCGCCCGCAGCGCTTCGAGGATATCGTCGGGCAAGAACACATTACGCGTGTCTTGCGGAGCGCTATTGGCGCGGGTCGGATCGCCCACGCTTACCTTTTCACCGGTATTCGCGGCGTAGGAAAAACGACGGCCGCCCGCGTTCTAGCTA
>VBLN01000201.1:1104-5688 GCA_005878685.1 Deltaproteobacteria bacterium
TCGAGGTCACGGCAGGGAGTTCCATCGATGTCTACGAGATTGACGGGGCTTCCAATCGAGGGATCGATGAGGTCAGGCAAATCATCGAGAATGTGAGATATCAGCCAGCCAAGAGCCGGTTCAAAATCTATATCATCGATGAGGTTCACCAGGTGACCAAGGATGCTTTTAACGCGCTCTTGAAAACCTTGGAGGAGCCGCCTGCCTTTGTCAAATTCATCATGGCGACAACTGAACCCCATCGTCTTCCGGAGACGATACTTTCCCGTTGCCAGCGATTCGATTTTCGGCGGATTCCGGTGCGCGAGATTCTCCGGCGACTCCGCGAGATCGCCGAAAAGGAAAAACTGCGCATAACGGACGGAGCATTGCTTCTCCTTGCTCGGGAAGCGGAAGGGAGCATGCGGGATGGCCAGTCCCTGTTGGAACAGATCCTTTCGTATGCCGTAGGACCTTCGGAACGAGAGGAGAGTGGCCCGGAGATCAATGAGACGCTGTTGCAGGATCTATTGGGCTTCACAGAGCGCAGGACTCTCTACAATCTCTCCGCGGCGGTGATTCAAGGAGACGCGAAGAGGTGTGTGGAGCTGGTGGCGGATATCGTGGCTCAGGGCCGAGATATCCCAAGGCTGGCTCGAGAGCTCGTGGAACATTTTCGCAATCTACTTGTGTTCCGTCTGATCGACGAAAAAGGAGGGGAGAAGGAAAGCATTCAGACGATTCCCTCGGTCTTTAGCCGCTTGCTGGACCTGCCAGACCAGGAGATCAAGGATATCCGGCAGCAGGTGGCCGGTCTCTCAGTGGACACGCTCATGGAGTTTTTTCGATTCATAGCCGAGGGGGATGAGGAGGTGGCCCGCTCTCCCTATCCGAGATTTGCCCTGGAGACCACCATAGTGCGGCTCGCGACTCTCCCGAAGGCGATGTCTGTAGGAGAGGTCTTGGGGCGCTTAGAGGCTCTGGAACGGCGGTTGTCCGACGGGAGAGATGAGGAAGCGCTGCCAAATCCGAGAGCGGGGGCTGAAGTGGAGAGCCGGCCCGAGGAGAACAGGTCTCTAGTATCCGTCTCTGATGAAACGAAAGATGATGTTTGGAGGAAGTTTGTGGCCTTTGTGATGAAGGAGAAGAAGTTTTTGGGTTCTCATCTTGAACAAGCCCGGCCGCTCGAGCTTCCGCCAGGCCGGCTGATGCTTGGGGTCGGAGAGCGGCATCACCTTCACTATCTTCAAGATCCTGAGAATTTGTCTTCGCTCAAGGAGTTTGCCTGCCGCTTCTTCTCCGGCGAAGTGGCTGTCATGGTTAGCCCGATGGCTGCAACGCCTCCCAGCAGAAGAGAGGAACCGAGGAATTCATCGGAGTCTGTTGAGGAACCGGGAGATATGGTCAAAGAGGCGCTCAGAATCTTTGGCGGAGCGGTCAAAGGGATTAAGAGAGAGAACGGATAAGGGTCCCTGCAGCGCGTCCTCGGCGCTGAGACGTCGGGGATACGGAACTAGGGAGAAGGAGAGTTAGATGGCTAAGGGTCTAGGAGGTATGGGAAATCTGTTTAAACAGGCGCAGGAGATGCAGGCCCGTTTGGCGCAGGTGCAGGAAGAGTTGGCGCGCAGAACCGTGGAGGCTTCCGCCGGAGGAGGGATGGTTCGAGTCACCGTGAACGGGCAGTTTGTCTGCTCTTCGGTCAAGATCGACCCTGCAGTTGTCAATCCTCAGGAAACCGAGATGTTGGAGGATCTGATTCTTGCTGCGTTTAACGAAGGGGTACGCCGCGCCCGCGACATGGTCTCGGAGGAGATGAGCAAGATCACAGGCGGTCTAAAGATCCCCGGTCTCATGCCGTGATCCGCTTTACGGTTTTTGCGCTTGAGGCGGATCAGCCTCTGGCCAAAGATTCCCTAGTCCAAAAGTCAAATGGCTAGCTACCCGGCACCGCTCGAGCGACTAATCAAAGAGCTCTGCAAGCTCCCCGGCATCGGTGAGAAGACAGCCGCGCGCCTGGCTTTCCACATGCTCAAAGGAAAGAAGGAAGAGGTGCTTCAGTTGGCTGAAAGTATTGGAAGATTAAAGCAGGAGATGGGGCTCTGCCGGACCTGTTTTGGCTTGAGTGAGGTCAGAGGGGAGAGTGGAGATAATGGCGAATGCAAGGTCTGTCAGGATTTTCGTCGCGAGCGAGAGAAGATATGCGTTGTCGAAGAGCCGGCCGATATGATAGCGGTGGAGAAGTCCCACGAGTTTAAGGGACTCTATCATGTGCTGCACGGAGCGATTTCCCCTTTGGACGGGATCGGGCCTGAGTCTCTGCGGATTGCCGAGCTGCTGGCTCGGATTCAAGGTGCTGTAGTCAATGAGATCATTGTGGCCACGAATCCGACGGTGGAGGGAGAAACCACTGCGCTTTATCTGTCGAAGGTGATAAAGCCCCTTGGAGTCAAAGTCACCCGCATCGCACGGGGGCTGCCGATGGGAGGCGAACTCGAATACGCCGACGTCGTCACTTTGGGCAAGGCGATCGAGGGAAGAAAGGAAATTTGAGGCAAGGCTATGAAGATCAAGTTTGGCTATGTTCTCTTGGTGTTTTTCCTCGTAGGCTGCAACCTTTATGGAAGGGATTTCTCGCCCACCCAGGTGAAAAGCATCCAGAACAACGTTACGACGCAAAGTGAGATCTTCGGCATGTTTGGAGAACCGGTTCAGAAGGGACTCGAAAGCGGTTATGAGACCTGGACCTACGCACACCAATCCTATTCCTTATTCGAAGGTCTGAGAACTAAAAATCTCTATATCGTCTTTAACAAGGATAATACGGTGCGGAGTTACTCCTTTACGTCGAACTGAAGCGGTTCGCTCTCAAAAAAAGCTTCTCTGGCTCTAGCCGCGGAAGAACCATCACTTTTGAAGATCAGTATTTGGACTCTCCTGGGTGCGGACCGTTTCTCTCCGGAATCGAGGCGCAAGCTAAAAACTGTAGCGCTCTTTTATTTTGTCCAGGGAAGCCCCCCGGCCATACTTTGGGAGGTGCTGCCGGTTTATTTCTGGCTTCAGGGGCTCTCTCTTAGGGCGATTGGCGGCTTGCGCCTCCTCGAGCTCCCCTACTCACTCAAAGTATTCTGGTCACCCTTGATCCAGCGCTACGGAGACCGGAGGGCCTGGATTGGCGTCTGTATGGTAGCCATAGGGGTGGTGGTGAGCTTGGTGCCTTTTGTCCAGATCGATCATCCTGGCTGGCTGGTTCTTATTCTGCTCCTTCTTCTGACGACGCTCTCGGCAACACAAGATATCGCTATCGACTCCTATGCGGTGGGTCTGGTCGATCGCGAGGAAGAAGGGCCAGCCAACGGGGTTCGCGCCTCCGCTTACCGCGTCGCGTTAGTATTCGTCGGCGGTGGGATGGTTTTTCTTGCCGGCATCTTCCAATGGACCTTGCTTTATCTGTTCGCGGGACTCCTGCTCGCTCTTTTGGGCCTATCGGTGCTGTTGGTCCCCCGGCTGGACCTCCCCGTCGCAGCACGGCAGCAGTGGCTGTCCGGCTTTGCCCGGTGGATCGGCACTTGGCGCGCCGTTCCGTTGGTTCTTTTCGTCCTGACCTACAAGTTGGGTGAGTTTGCAATCGGCCCGATGGTCAAGCCGTTTTGGGTCGATCAGGGGAGATCCTTGTTTGAGATTGGGCTTATTCCGACGACCTTTGGCATAGTTCTAAGCGTGCTCGGAGCGCTTGCCGGTGGAGCGTTCATTTCCCGCTACGGAACCTTTAGTGGAGTTTGGGTTCTTGGTTTGCTTCAGGCCTTCTCAAATCTCGGCTACGCTTTGGTCGCCTGGGCTCAGCTCGGTCGCTTCGGCCTCTACGGCGCGTCGGTTTTTGAGTCCTTTAGCGGCGGGCTGGGCACCGCCGCGTTTTTGGCCTTTCTCATGAGCGTCTGCGAGAAAGAGCATGCGACCATCCAGTACGCCTTCTTATCCTCGGTTTTCTCTTTGACCGGCCGTCTTGTGGGCGGTGTCAGCGGTCTCGGCGCTGAGCGGTTCGGTTACGGTGACTATTTTGCGCTGACTTTCATCATGTCGCTCCCCGCGTACGCCTTTCTTCCATGGGCAAAGAGGTGGATTCACGAAGAGAGGAGACAAACCTGATATGGCCGTCGACACGCAGTGGACAGGTACTCCTTCGTGGTGGAATTGTTTTGGCCGCACTTTGGCGACAGCCCTCTTCGGCGTTGCGGCGGTCGTTTCTCTCTTTACGCAGTTCGAGTATAAGGAAGCTGCGGCCGCAATCCTCTTATTGGTCGCCTTGGTTTTTTTTCTATCCGCTTGCTGGAGCAAATACTCGAACCGCTTCACCGTCTCCGGTCGTAGCGTTTCGGCTACCTACGGACTTCTTTCCCAGGAGACTCATGAGATCGATGTGCAGGACATCCAGGATCTCGTCCTGAGGCAGTCCTTGATGGGGCGGATCTTCAACTACGGCACGATCGAGTTCAGCTCGGCGGGAAGGGACGCCGCGGAGGTGATTTTGCCGGCATTCCGGACCCAGGATCGGTCAAGGAGTTGGTAGCGGATTTGAAACACGAAACCCTGCGCCGGCAGGGCTAAATA
>VBLN01000201.1:5746-10110 GCA_005878685.1 Deltaproteobacteria bacterium
GAAAAAGCCGGCGGCAGTGGGTTTTGAGCTTGCGGTAAAATTTCGGCTCGGATTCAGCCTTGGACAGGAGGTCTGCCAATGTGCGCGTGTCTCCAACCGAAAAGTAACCCGGGTAGTTTTTTCCCAGTGTGCCCATCAAACCGGGAATTTTCGCAGTCACAACGGGCACCGAAGAGGCGATCGCTTCGGACAACGCGTTGGAACTTCCTTCCATCTTGGAAGTGAGCGATAGAAGATGGCTGCTCGCTAGTAGCCTGCGAGTCTTCCAATGAGTTAGCTCCCCCAACCAGCGGTAGCGAGGATTGCGCGCGGATTCTAGGCGCGCGCGCCTCTCTATCTCCGGATTCAAGGCGCGCCCGATGTGCAGGACACGTAACCGCGATGAGGAGGGAAGGAGGCGGGCTGCCATCGCCGTTCGCAGAGGATCCTTTTCCTCACGGAGGTGGCCTATAACACAAACCTTGAAACGGCTTCTTGCCGGCGGCACGTGGCCGTTGAGTCGGGGCGCAGACTGGTAGATGACGCGTGTCTTGGCCTGCAGACGCTTTGGCAGTTCGGCTATGCCCATCGATTGGAGAACGACCAGACGAGTCGCGAGCTCAAGGGACCGTTGCGCCGTGGCGCTAGTGCGGATATCCCGATAGAGATCCGTGCCCGTCAAGGCCACGATCAGAGGTAAATCAGGGTGCTGCTTATGAAAGCGCTGAATCGATTCCGAGCTTCTGCGGGCATGCAGGGCTATCATGAGATCATATCTTGCACCGGCATAGATTTGATCCATGAAAACTCGATGCCCCAGTTGCTTTAGCATGCGTGCCCAGCGAACGGCTGTGATGCTATTGCCGTTTCGTGCGCTCGGCGCGGCCGGCGTGATGAGTTGGATCCTCATGTATCCTCTTTCGCGCAGGTGCGAAAACCGGCCCAGATGTCTCGCCGGTCAGGAGTGTAAAAGTTGCGCCAGCTGTTCCGGATGAGGCGCGGGCGAGTGACCCAGCAGCCGCCGCGCAGAACCTTATGCGTTCCGAACCATGGCTGCGAATATTCCTTGTAGGGATCGATGATGAAGCCCGGATAAGGCAGGAAATCACTCGCAGTCCACTCCCAGACATTGCCGATCATCTGGCGGCAGCCAAAGGCGCTGTCGCCGGCAGGTAGAGATCCGACCTCCAGAACTCCCATGGCGCGCGAGTCGAGATTGGCCTGCTCTGGGTTTGGAGGCTTGTCTCCCCAGGGGAAGAGGCTCTTGCCGCCATCCTTCCCATGTCCATCGGATATGGGGTTGGCCGAAGCGGCCATCTCCCATTCCGCCTCAGTCGGAAGCCTTCGGTTGGCCCACCGGCAGTAGGTTTCAGCCTCATACCAGTTCACGTGGATGACGGGGAGATGCTCTCTCAACGGAACCAAGGAATCGAAAACCCTCTGAAACCAGCGACCGCCGGACTCTCTCTTCCAGTAAACCGGGCGCGCCGCCTTCTCGGACGGAGAACCTAATTCGTATTCTTGTTCTCGCTTGAAAAATTTGGCAAAAGATCGCTCAAGTTGAGGCGCTCCGCCTGATTGAAGCCAGCGCCATCCCTCATCGCTCCAGAATTCCCGTCTTCGGTAGCCTCCGTCATCCACGAATGCGGTGAACTCTCCGTTCGTGACCGGAACACGGGCGATGCGGAACGGTTTGACTTCTACCGGGTGGGCCCATTTCTCGTTGTCGAAGACAAACGGCAAGTCCGCCGTTGCCCCCAGCATGAAAGTTCCGCCGGGAATTTCTACGTCTCCGGGCAGGGCACCGCCTCTTGTTTTTTCTTTGAAATCTTTATCCGAAGCGTGCCTCAGCTTAGGTGGCGGGTACGCAAGAGTCTGTCGGGTGTAGGTGATCGCCTCATCATGCATGTCTTCATGAAATGTAACCAGGAGATGGAAGTAGCTCTCTTCTTGAGACCCGCTCCTGCCCCTCAGAGATTCGATTGTCCGATCCAAGACCGTCTGCATGTAGTCTAGGGTTTTCTCTCTGGAGGGAAGGCGGAGGTCCCACCGAGTGTCGTGCACGACTTCGGTGGAGTTGTAAAGGGCATCCCCACCCTCAAGAAGAGGCTTCTGCTTGCGCAAATGGCGCAAAATCCAGAACTCTTGCGTCCAGGCGACGTGGCCGATCTCCCATAGCGGCGGATTGACGACGCTGAGGCGCGGCCCAATCATCTGCTCGTCGGTCAAATCAGCGACCAACTGGAGAGTGCGCATGCGGGCGTCGGTGAGGGATCGAATCAATTCAGACGCCGATATCTCAACGGCTTTCCCGGACAGTGCCTGCGGACTCCTGCTCATACTTCTATAACTTTTACGACAGTCTTTGCCCCGGATCAACAGACGTTGCCAAGGTTGCCAGTTTCCAGTTTTGAGTTTGAGATCAGCTTTCAGTATTGCCAACGCCGAGGCTAAATCTCTTCAGCTGGAGAGAAGGTGGCGTGGGAGCCTCTCTGTCTGCAGGACAGTGATATTCGATCTTCTCGATAAAGGGATGAAGCGCAGAAAACAATTTCAATTTAAAGGGCTCAGTGGCCGGGGCTCTCCAATACGGCGAGGGCGGCCTGGCAGCAGAGAACGTCCTGCTCGGGCCGGCTACCGCCGGCGACACCGATGGCGCCGAGGACCGCACTGCCGTCCACGATCGCAATACCGCCGCTTTCAGGCATGATGCGACCGCGGTGGGAGATGACGAGACTGCGAAGCCATGGTCGCCGCGCTTGAGGCGCCAACTCTGCTGTGGCCAAGTGAAAGGCGGCAGCCGTGTAGGCCTTATTGAAAGCAAGCTCTGCGGTCTTGGGCTCGGCTCCATCCATCCGTCCAACGGTGATGGGAGAGCCGGCTTCATCGACGACTACGGCCGTTATCGCCATCCCCTGTCTTCGCGCGTAGGCGTGAGCCGCTTGCACCATTTCCCACGCCTTGTCGAAAGGAACCGGCCCAACTGCCGCCTTATTCTTCCGGAAAAAGACGGCGTTGACCTCAATGGAGGTCTGATGCTCGGGGGGGACGTCGGAATCGCGGAAGATCGCATCCACCGGGCAGACGATCTCGCACTGCTCGCAATCGATGCAGACTTCAGGGTCGATATAGAACTGCGGCGCCCCAGGCGTGGTATGAATGCAGGCTACCGGACAGACCTCGACGCACGCGCCATCGTTGGTACACAGACTTGTAATGACGTAGGTCACTGCATCCTCATGAATAGTTCAAGCCGTTCAAATAGCTCAAATCGCTTAAACGGTTTGAACTGCTTAAACGTTTTGAATGATCCGAACTAGCCGTCCGCCGCCAGCGGTAGATCGGTGCGAATCACGTCCGCCACATGAACGCGCGTCCCGTATTTGGGAGTCACGAGCCTCCCGTTCGGGTTAAGCGCCCCTAGCCCTGCCGCTGCTGCCAGCGCCTCGGCATTGGGGTGCGACGACGCCGTAGCGCGAAACCCGAGCTCTCTGATCCAAGCGCTGAGAACGAAAGTGATGAATAGCCCGTTCTGCACCGGCACTTGGCCGCCAATCCCCGCCGCTTCCCGCGGGTCGTAGTCGGCCCGAACCGCACAGATAACTGCGAAAGGATATCCCTCGCCGTCGTCAGAGCTTAATCGAGCGACGCCTACCAGGTCAGCCCCAAGATATCGCGCCAGCTCTTTGACGTGGCCCGACGTGATCTCGGGCGTATGAAGGTCTGCTTTGGTCGGGAAGACGTTGCCTTCGGGCGCATTTCGGATCAGCTCCGTCACGGAATTGGCCAGATCGGCCGGAGGCGTGTCGATGAAAAAATCCCAGTAGGGGTCGCCCGCCCTGAGCCCGGTCGAAGGGTCCCTGGAATCTTTTCTCGGCCAGGGGATTTTCAGCGGGCCCAGTCTGAGCGCCACTAGACGCCCCGCTTGACGAATCGGTTGGTGTTCTCTTTTAGCGGCGCGTAGTAGCCGATATCCCCGGCCACCTTCGCCGAGTCCGTGCCGTGCGCTGCGGTACAGCCGGCGACAGTACAGGCGTGCTCGCCCGGCTTGACGCCGGAGTCATACCCGAGCCAGCGCACCCGCTTCTGACTCACCACCCCCCAGAAGCGATCGTCGATCGCCTTCAGCACGTGCACGAGCGCCGGCCGCGCCGGGATGGGGCAGGTGCTGAGAGCCCAGACCGCAAGACTGCGCCACCAGACATTGGGTTTGGTAAACGGGCAAACGGTGGCGCAGGAGAGGCAGCTTACCCAATGCTCGTGGGTGTACGGTCTCAGCTTGTAGCAGGTGAGCCAGTTGATCTTGTATTTCTCGATGCCGTTGAAGACGACTTTGTCGCCGAACGTGATGCTGTTGGTGGGACAGTTGATGGCGCACTTCCGGC
>VBLN01000216.1:0-356 GCA_005878685.1 Deltaproteobacteria bacterium
TTGTTGTATAAAGTGAGATGATATCTGCGGCTCTCTTCCTGATAATCTCCAGGACGTCCTGCGGCGTCCACGCGCTCTCGTCCGCCATGATCGGCGTCGCCACGCTTTCGGCAACTTGACCCATCGCATCGATTCCTTCCACAGGCTGCTCCATATAGAGAATTCCGTATTCTTCCATCGCCTTGATGGTCTGTACGGCAGCCTTGGGCGTGGCATAGCCTTGATTGGCATCGACAGCGATTTGCATCGGCCCCACCGCATTTCTGATTTGCTTTACGAGTTCGACGTCGCGCTTGGGCTCGATCCCGCCCTTAAGCTTGATGGTCTTGATCCCTTCTTCCTTCACCTGCACCGCC
>VBLN01000216.1:522-5414 GCA_005878685.1 Deltaproteobacteria bacterium
CCGGATCCTGCCCGATCAACACCGGGGAAAGAATATCATTGATGACATGCGCCGTCGTCTGCGGAGTCTCGCCGTAATACTTCATGTGATCTCCGCCCCAATCTTTTAACACGGGCGCCTCGCCCAAACCGACCAGTCCGTCATCGGTCTCCAACTTGATGATCATGTAGACCCCGATCGACGTCGCGAGGCCTGCCCATTGGTGCCGCCGCCGTGTGGGAAGCCTTATCGGAATCGTCTCGATTCTCGCGATCTTCATGATTTTTCATCCGACCCGAAGGAGCTCGTCTGTAGGGGTACGATCGGACAAAAGCTCGCAACCGTCCTTTGTCACAGCCACCATGTCTTTATTCTGTAGTCCCATCCTTCCGGGAATATAGACCAGCGGCTCGATTCCCAGCACCATGCCTTCCTCCAGAACAGCATCGCTATGGCGACCCAGGTAGGGCTCTTCGTGGAGAAAGAGACCGATGCCATGACCCACAAAGCTGATGGGTTCGAAGCCTAGCTCGCCAAATTTTTCCAAGAACCGCTCGTAGACGTGCTTACACCTGATACCCGGCCTAATCAAATCCATGACTCGATACTTGCACTCTATCAGATTGGTCCAGATTTTCCCCTCCTCGTCAGTGGGATCCCCTACCACCGCCGTCCGGCAGACACCCGCGTGGTAGCCTCTCTTCATTCCAAAGATCTCCATCCGGATGATGTCTCCCTTTTCAAGCACCCGCTGGGTGGGACCCACATTCGGATACTGGCTCCTTTCGCCGGAGGCTATAATCATGAGCCTAAAATTTTCCGAGCCGCCGGCAAAAATCCGACTCACGAGCATCCCGGCCAGATCCATCTCGGTCATCCCATGGCGGGTGCTCCTCAAACTATCTCCGATCGCCTGATCCGTGATCTTGCTCAACCAGCGAAGTAAGTCGATTTCCCCTTTCGTCTTGACCTGACGCATGCGGTCAAAAAGATTATCAGCCGCAACGAGTTTCGCATCAGGAAGCTGACACTGGAGCGTCATAAAATCCCTCACTGGCAGATATTGCATCTCCATTCCCAATTTGGCCCGCTGCAACTCTAAATCCGCGATCAGTTCGCCCAACTTCTCAATCGGGTCGTCAATAAACTCCCGGTAAACCCTAACCTCTTTAAGATCCGTATGCGCCCTGACGGTGGTCGCCTCCATATCGACCACCACCATCGCAACGCAACCGTCAGCAGTGACAACACAGATCGCGTGCCTCCAGCGCATCAACGGCTGTGACGGAATACCAAATCCGGCGGTATAGGCGAAGTTCTCCGGAGAAATCGTTATGAGGGCATCCAGGCCCTCGGCCTGCATCGCCCTCTTCTGCTTCTCGATGATGTCAGAGTCCATGGCGCGCCGACAAAACCAACCGCAGCTCTCGAATGGCAAAAGTTATCCGGTGATAGGGTCTAATGTCAATCGCAGAACGGCACGCGATTGTTTCTCCCTGCACCATTTGCTACCTTACCCCTTGCCACCATTATGACGGAACAAGAAAAGTTTAAGAAGATCCGCGAGGAGCTGAAGCAGAGTTTTCTTGAGCGGGGCGACCTGATTGATGGAGCCCTTTCGGCTCTGCTTGCATCGCATCACATCCTCATCATCGGCCCGCCGGGCACCGCCAAATCGATGTTGGCAGATGAGATCTGCCGTCGCATTGAAGGCGCAAACTATTTCCAATGGCTGCTGACTCGCTTCAGCACGCCGGAGGAGGTCTTCGGCGCCGTGAGCCTCAAGGCACTGGAACAGGACGAATATCGCCGGGTGACCGCGCACAAGCTTCCCGAGGCGCATATCGCTTTCCTCGACGAGATCTTTAAAGCCAATTCCTCCATTTTGAATGCCATCCTGACTCTAATCAACGAGCGGCTCTTCCATAACGGCAAAGAGATCGCCCCCGTACCTCTTCTCACTCTGTTCGGCGCAAGCAACGAGCTGCCCGAGGATGACGAGCTGATGGCCGTCTACGACCGCTTCCTCCTTCGCTTCGTGGTCAACTACATCACCGAGGATTTCCGCTTCCTCAGGATGCTTGAGGTTCCCTTGCAAACCGAGCGAACCACAATCGACTTGGAGGAGCTTCGCAAAATGCAAGTTCAAGCCGCCGCTGTCAAGGTGCCG
Source organism: Deltaproteobacteria bacterium (assembly GCA_005878685.1). Lineage (GTDB taxonomy): Bacteria > Desulfobacterota > Binatia > UBA9968 > UBA9968 > DP-36. The sequence continues at coordinate 2,672 of VBLN01000216.1, forward strand.
GGCTATATCTACCGGTCAATCGCTGACATCCGGCGGGAACTGGGAAAGAAAAATATCATCGCCTCGGATCGACGTTACCGCCAATCCCTTTCCCTCCTCCAAGCCCACGCTTATCTTGGCGGCGAAGTCGAGGTGAAGGAAAAAGATCTCTTTTTCCTCGAGCATGTGCTCTGGCGCGACCCTGGAGAACAACCGCAAGTGCGAGCCACGATACGGGAACTCCTCCTCGGCTACGAAGAAGAGGTGAAGGAACTGCTCTATGAATCCCGCGAAATCCGCGACTCCGCGCTGCGACCATGGGAGAGCAGCGACGATCGTTCGCGCGCGCTGATCGAAGTCCATACCAAGCTGCGAAACATTCTCGGCAAGGTGGAGCAGATCCGGGAGAAGGCCGCGAGGCTTGGCCGCTCCGTGGATAGAGTGGAAGCCGTTAAAGAAGAAATCGAGGATATCCAAAAACAGATGCTGGAAAAATTCTAATGCCCCCGAAGCGAAGAAAGACTCCTCCACCCAAGCAACCCCGAAAGCCTCTGCCCCAGAACAGCACCTGGATCGAAAGCGACGCTTATGATCGCAGGGTTTATCACCAGCTGCGCTCGGAGTCCTCCTCGCTGGCCGAACTGGAAAATAATGGCTCCACTTTTCTTCCTCATTTTCCTTCTCTTCTACAGGATCTTTTTTGCCTACTTTTCAAGTATAACATTATATTTCTGAAGGACGAGGATCTCGTCCCAAGCGCCGCCTTCAATCGTACTCTCTTGAATGACCTCCAGCAGAGCAACCTCTATTCGATTCTCCGCGAGCTCACACTCCTGGACGAAGCCAAAGCGGGACTCTGCACTCTTCTCTTGGGTGAGGGACTCGTCGCTGTTGTCAAATCGGAAAAAGTCCTCACGCGTCGGGACATGCTCGATCTGTGGGATATCAAGAAACAGGAGGAGATCCTGGAAGAAAAGAGAGAAGAGTTTGAAGAAGCCGAGAAGCTCAGCGAGATGGTGCCCTCTGCCGATGGCAAGAAAAATCTCGCAAGGGCCAAGGAAAGGCTCGAAGGAGAGCTTGACGGCGCCGAGGCCTTGCTGCGCCAGAAGGCCAGGAAGCAGAAAGAAGAGCTCGGTCAGCTCGAAGCGAAGCTCTCTTCTCATCTTCAGGGCGAGGCGATCAAGGTGGCCCAACAGCTTGAAGATGCCGCCGAACAGGCGGAACAGTGGAGTGTGACCCTGGGGAGCGGATATCGCTCCCCTCCCGGAAGGAAGCTCGAGTTGGGCAAGAGGCTAGCGGGGAATGAAAAGCTTAAGAAGCTCGCCCAAATGGTGGGACGGATGAAGTTCCACGCACTGGCCCTGCGGAAAAAGATCTTCGAGCGCTCCAGCGAAGAGGTCCTGGAAGTGGAGAGAGGCGATCTTCTCCATCGACTTCTTCCCCACGAACTTCTCACCCTTCATCATCCGGTTCTACGGAAAGATTTCCAGCGCCGCTTCCTGGATCAGGAACTGCTCCAATATTCCTTAAGAGGCATTGAGGAGAAGGGCAAGGGACCGATGGTCGTCTGTCTGGACGGCAGCTCATCCATGGCCGGAGAAAAAGAGATCTGGTCCAAGGCGGTGACCCTCACGCTCTTGGAGATCGCCCGACGCCAGCGCAGACCCTTCCGTTCGATCTGTTTCTCCTCCGAGGACACGCCTCTCCAGATCCTCGACATGAATCCGCGCAACCCCTACGAGGTGGAACCCGAGAAAGTCCTGGACCTTGCTGAGTACTTTCCCGGGGGCGGCACGGACTTTGAAAAACCTCTCGATGCTGCGCTCGACTGCCTCAAAAAGTCACGCTATAAAAAGGGCGATCTTGTCTTTATCACCGACGGCGAATGTCAGGTGACGCCGCAGTGGGCTGAGACATTTCGCACAGAGAAGGAAAAGTTGGGCTTCTCGCTCTTCTCGATTCTCATCGATGTGGGGCCGAATTCTCTCGGTACCCTGAAGGAGTTCAGCGATCGCATCACCACCATTCAGCAGCTCACAGGCGACGAAGCGAAAGACATATTTATCAGGTTTTAGCGGCGCTCCGATCGGATCCCGAAGGAGAGGAGCGGACCGACCATTTTTGTGTCGATAGAAGTAGCCGGCTCCCGCTTCAGGGAAGACCTCAGCCCGTCCGGGATGGTTCTAAAGACAAATAGACTTTGAAGATGGTCCCCCGCCTTGGTTGGCTCTCAACCTCAATCTTGCCGCCATGATTCTTGATAATCCGATCACAGATCGGAAGCCCCAATCCCAAACCACTCTTCTTCTTCGCAGTAAAGAACGGTTGGAAAATCTTGGGAAGATCCTTCTTTTCAATGCCAAAACCGGTATCCGCAACCGTTATGACGACCGTGGAAGAGGTTCCATCAGCCGGCTTCACGTTCGCCCCCACGTTCAGCTTTCCGCCCTCGGGCATCGCGTCAATGGCATTCAAATAAAGGTTCACCAACACCTGTTCTATGCGCGTCAGCATAAATCGTGGGTAGATCTTCGTCCATTTGAACAATACTTTCGACTCTTTGTTTGTATAGACGCGGGGCGACAAGGTTTAATGTCTTCTCAATTAGCTGTTTAACATCCGTCAGGCAGAGATCGGTGCTCTTCGGGCGAGCAAACTGCAAGAGCTCTTGGATGATCTTTTCACACCGCCGGGTCTCCTCCTCAATAATCTGTAACGATCGATACTGTGGATTTGAAGACTCAATCTCGCTCAAAAGATCTTG
>VBLN01000507.1:0-403 GCA_005878685.1 Deltaproteobacteria bacterium
CGAGGCAAAACCGCGTTATCCCATGCCGCCCTGGAATCAGCGCAAGTGAATCCTACACTCCACCACCGCTGCCCGTGAGACCGTAAGGCGTGAAACGTGAGCAAAAGAATTACCCCTCACGCCTCACGCCTTACGAAATCTTCTAGCCGTCTATCCTTCCCATGACCGTTACGATCACCTCTACCATGCTGCTTCAAGGGATCGTCAGCGGCCTTTTGGCTGGCGGCCTTTATGCCATGGTCGCCCTTGGCATGGCCCTGATCTTCGGCGTCATGCGGGTGATCAACGTCGCCCACGGTACGATGCTCATGCTCGGAGCCTACACAACTTTCTGGCTCTTCTCTCTTTACGGGATGAATCCCTTTCTCTCCCTCTTGATCTCCTTTCCTCTCCTCTTTGTCGT
>VBLN01000507.1:485-1321 GCA_005878685.1 Deltaproteobacteria bacterium
ATGGACCGCTGACTATCGCTCCGTTGAGTTCCTTACAGGCTCGTTCCTCTTTGGACCCATCGCCTTATCCAAACCGCGCTTGATCACTTTCTCCTTCGCGCTACTTATCACATACCTGGCATTTCTCTTTCTCAACAAAACCAAGACGGGAAAGGCGATCCGCGCTACCTCGCAGCACCGGGAATTGGCCCAGGTTTGCGGGATCAATGTCCGGCGCATCGATCTCATCACTTTCGGCCTTGCTGCCGGCCTGGCCGGCGCCGGCGGGAGCTTGGTCTCGGTCATGTTCTCTGTCTTTCCCGAAATGGGACAGAACTATGTTTTTAAGTCTTTCCTCGTTATCGTCCTCGGCGGGGCGGGAAACTACCCCGGAGCCTTTTTCGGCGGTCTGATTCTTGGGTTGACCGAAGGTCTCGCTTCTCTCCTGCTCGGCGCCCAACTCTCTGAGGTCATAGCCTCCATCCTTTTGGTCGTCATCCTGCTGGTGCGACCGACGGGTCTGCTCAAAGGGCGGTCATGAGGCAGCTCTGTTGGGGATTCGGGACATCGATCCTGGCGGGGCTAGCCGTCATGCCCTTTTTTGTCAGCGGCTACAATGTCACCTTAACGCTTCAGATCTTCATGTGGATCGCACTGGCAGGGAGTTGGAATCTCATCTCTGGGTTAACCGGCTATGTTTCCTTCGGCCACGTCGCCTTCTTCGGGACCGGTGCCTACACTGCGGCCATTCTCATTAGCAAGGCTGGGTGGCATTGGCTCCCTGCCGCTCTGATGGGAAGCGTTACGGCGCCATTTCTAGCCCTCATCATCGGCTATCCTTGCCTGAGGCTAAAAGG
>VBLN01000507.1:1328-1701 GCA_005878685.1 Deltaproteobacteria bacterium
TTGTGCGCGCCTTAGTCTCTTACTTCGACAGCTTTACCGGCGGCGGCTCCGGGATCACTCTGCCCGCTTTCGTCTCAATCTTGCCGCTCTACTACGCCATGGGTGGAGTCGCGTTGGCCGGGGTGCTCATCACCTACCGGATCATCACTTCCCGCTTCGGCCTGAGACTCATTTCGATCCGCGAGGATGAGTTAGCTGCGGAGGCGATGGGGATCAACACCGCGCACCTCAAGCTCTACGCCTTTCTCATCTCCGCGGCGCTTCCGGGGATCGTGGGCGGCATTTATGCCAGGTACGTAAGCCATATCGAGCCAATCGGCACCTTTCCGCTGCTCACTACCATTACGATGATCGTCATGTGCCTCTTCGGCGG
>VBLN01000225.1 GCA_005878685.1 Deltaproteobacteria bacterium
AACTGAACCTCCAGCGGAACCCACTGGCTGCCCATCATCATCCGGATCGCGTTTAGTGCTAACGCGACACCGTATTCGTTGTGTTGGCGTGCAGCCTCGATCGGTGTGTCAACCAAGCGGTATCGAAGGTACACCCGCTCCCCCTCGACAGCGACGGATACCCTGGCCGCCTCGTTGTGGACCTTGAGGTAGCGGCCGACGTTTTCGAAACCGACTTTGATAGTGGGTGAGTTCAAGAGAACATAGGCCAGAGCACCTATGTCCTTAGGATTAAAGTGCTCGCCAAAGTGGAGCCCGAAACGGTCGTCGCCTGTTGACCGGGCGGCTTCCTGCAGAAGCCGATCAAAGACGGCGCAAGAAATAAAGCCTTCCGAATGGGAAAAGAGCGACCGATCTAACCCAAGTGAATGGAGGATCTGGTCGGGATTTCCACCTGCCGCTTCGATCGCATCGAGCAGTCCGGTTGCAGCAGAGAGAGAGATCATCGGTTTCTTGCGCGCACGCCCCGGTCCGCCGTCTCTCAGCACTTCTTTTTTCCCCTCTGCGAGTTCGGCTGGTCCGAAATGCTCCACGTTGTGCGCTATGCTCTCGCTCATACGTCACCTTCGTCTCATGCTCAAGCTGGGAGCAACCTTCATGCCATCGCGCTTCTTATTGTTTTATTGAGACTTTTGTGAGATCTCGAAGTCGATCTTTCTCAGAACTGGGAAATCGGCCCGCAAGAAATCGCAAGATTCAGAAAGACAAAGGCCGCGTCAGAGAGGCAAGCCAAAGCTATCTTTTGAAGCTTGCGAGGGCCAGTTTGCGGCAGAGACAGGCCATCTGCTTCGTCAACGAAAGTTCTTGGGAATAGGAGTCGTCATAGGCCAGAAAACGATGCAGGCGAAGAGTTGTCATCGTTGCCGACGACTGTCAATCGAATGTCGCCGAATGTCAAGACAAAAACTCCTTACAGCCTTATATGTAGCAATTGAGTTTTTTATCCCATGTAAAGTGAAATGTCTGGGTCCGCATGGGAACCAAGAAAGGTCCTCTTCGGGTCCAATTAAGGTGACTTCAAGAAGGAGGAAGGACCGGGCGTATAAACAATACGCTGGGTTAAGGCATCACATGACAGGTTGCGTAGATCGATGGCTGCAGCTGCCGGAAATCGCAAAACTTTTCGGTTTGAGTGAAGATTCAATCAAACGGCTGGCGAAGAACCATAGGTCGCTTGCCACCCCAGGCGCACTCGAATCCGAGCTTGTCGCCTGGCTCAAGAGCCAGCCTCGGGTCGGACCACCGGTCCGCCGTAAACGTGGTGCCATGCGTAAGCGGCAGTAGTCGGAGAGTCAGAATAGAGCGGTAAAACTATGGATCTGGAGATTAAATTCTTCCGCTGGCCGGACTCCGGGAAAGATCGCCTCACTGTGATCGCCCGCGGGGTGTTAGACGCCGAGGGAATGAAGCAGATCCTTAGCGACATTGCCGGGAGGACCCAACAGCTGTTCGATGGCGAGATGCTGATCGACCTGCGAAATGCCACGTGCAGCCTTAACACCGTGAACATCTATGCCATCGCCAACGAACTCAAACAGAATCTCTGGCCCCTCAACAAGGTTGCGCTGGTTTCTGCGCGAGACATTGAGCAGTACGATCAGATCCTCTTGCTGAGCTCTTGCGTATCGAGCCGGGATTTCAAAGTAGCCGCCTTTTATGATTTAGACCGGGCGCTGCAGTGGCTGAGTCAAAAGTCATAGCTATTAGTCGAGACTCATGGTCGCAGCCCGACCTCTCTCTTACAGCATTTCAATAACCATCGGCCGTTTTTCATTGAAGGCATACAGCGAGGCGGGACGATGCGTGCCGCGGCGCTTCTTCTTTAACTGCGTCAGGAGGCCGAGCGCAAGAATCTTCTTCCGAAAGTTGCGCCGGTCCAGTGGTCGATTAAGGATGGTCTCGTAGACTTCTTGTAGCTCACCTAAGGTGAACTCTCGGGGCAGAAGACTATACACGATATTGGTGTATTGAAGCTTAGAGTGAGGCAACCGATGGGCGGAGAACCAACGGATATCCGAGTACTTCGGAGCTGGATTTAGACGAACCGACGGATAGGGAACTAAAACGAGATAGGAGACTGAGACCGCGCGCGTGGCGGGATCCCGCTCGGGCTTGCCGAAAGTGTAGAGCTGCTCGATGTAACCGTCTTTGACTCCGGTCCTTTCAAGAACTTCGCGCTCCGCCGCTTCATCGACAGATTCCTCGGCGCCCATTAATCCGCCCGGAAAAGCCCATCTTCCAGCAAACGCACCCTCTTTGACCTGAACCAGAAGAGTCTGGAGCTTCCTCTGCTCCAAAGTATAGATGACCACGTCCACCGCGACCCAGGGATGGCTCTTAGTATCGGCAAAGCGACGACCTGATTCCATGGGACTTGTAACAGAGCGGCAACCGCACCCGTGCGGCATCTCGCGCAAGAACGTATATTGCCTTGAAGGCCGCTCATGTTACAAGTCCGCTTCATCACAGATCAAACCAACCCATCAAGCTACACCATTGTCAAAAACCGAGCCGCTCGATGCGAAAAGCCGGCTCAAAATATGCGCCCCGCCCGGGCGTCTTCATAACCCTCCTCATAGCCACGCCTTCTTCCCTGCTCGTAGCGCTCAGAACGGCCACGGTCCACGCCGCGACCGTATCCCTCCGAGTATCCGTCATCGTAGGGGTCGCGCGGCGCAGGACGAGGTGCGGGTGGATAATAGACGGATCGAGACGGGGCCGGAGGTGGATGGAAAACGCGGTCGAGAATAACACCGGTGACAACACCTCCCAAGACTCCTGCCGCAATCGCTGCCCCGTCAGTATGATGCCGCTCACGGACGATAACCGTGCGCGGTTGGCGCCAGCGCCAATCTCTGTACTCATGTGCCCATGCTGCTCCAGGACTGAGCAACAACGCTATAGATACCGCAAGCAAGATTTTCCTCATAGAATAGTCCTTCCTTAACTCACATCTCCTAATATGCCGACCGGATCACCGGATCGGTGACTATCTGCGCCAGTAGGGTCGGTCGCTATATCGATGATACTCTGGGCGGCCCCGGTCATAACGATGCCAATAGGGGCGATGCTGATAGAAGCGATCATGCCCATGGCGATACCCATAGTGATGGCCATAGTTGTGGCGATAGGAATCGTAACGGCTATGATCGCGCCAGTCCCTCCAATCAGCCGCGAAGCCGACTGAACTTCCCAAGGACAGCACGAGCAAAATTGCTAACAACACCTTCTTCATAAGATGACCCTCCTTTCATCTTGTTCGACGTTTCGGAGGCGTCAATGTTAACGGATCGATCTGGCGAGGATGGGAACGGTGTGGCTCGACCTAGCGCCGGTCTTTGTCGCGATCCTTAGGCCGATGAGACCTTCTTTCATTAAGACGGTCGCGGAGGTATCTCTGTTCTTCAGGCGAGAACTTGTGCTCCTGATTGAATCTCTGGCGCCATTGCTGCTGTTCCTCGGGAGGAAGTTGACGCAAACCCTCGAAGCGCCGCTTGAGCTGGTCCTGTCGGTCCTGAGGCAGACTGCGCCAACGATCCCATTCTTCTCGGAGATGATCCTTGTCTTGCGGAGGCAAAGAGCGCCAGCGTTGATAGTTGCGCAAGATTGTCTCCTTTTCTTGCGGCCTTAAGTGGCGCCAGCGGTCGTTGGGCTCTTGCGCCCTCCCGACAAGGGGCAGAAACAAGAGGAGAAACAAAATGGAGTACTTGATGATTCGCTTCATGGTCCTAAAGCTTCTGGAACTCGCTGTTTGCGGAACTCTTGTCTTCCAACGCCTCCAAGAAGTCGATCGAGTCGAGCAAGTCCATGGATTCAAAAAAATCTATGTTGCCAGCGGCGGCGCGAAGCTCGGACGGAACCTCTTCCTGGGCCCGATGGCCTTTGAAGTGCCACATCCCTTTCGCCAGGGTTAAGGACAAAGCAAGAATTAGAACGAGCGCTGTTCCCAGCGCCGGAACGGCCCAGGGATGGAAGAAAGCGAAGGACCTCTTCCACCAGGACTCCCGCGCGTCGATGGCCGCGAGCTTTTCCCGCAGCTCCTCGTAGTAGCTGTTCCAAAAGGCCTGAGGAAGCTCCTTTGGCTTTGCGGTCAGCGGCAGAAAGGTTTGCAGCTCTTCCAGAAAGTGACGGCAGGAGGCGCACCCTTTGAGATGCTCCTCCACCCGGTGAGATTCGGGTTCGCGGCAATCCCCGTAATAGTAGAGGACTAAATCTTCCTCAAAACTTTTACAGGCCGATCGATGGGAATCTTTGTGCTGCAGCATGTGAGTTCTCCTAGACGAGTTCTGCCAAGCTTTGCCTCAAGGCCGCCACCGCGCGGTGAAGATGGACCCTCACGGTACCCTCCGTAGTCTGCATGACCTTGGCGATTTCAGTGATCGAAAGACCGTGATGATTTCTCAACAAAAAAGCCGTGCGCTGTTTTCCAGGCAAGGTACCTAAGGCTGTCCCCAGTCTGCGTTTGACTTCGCCAGCGATCGCTTCCTGATCCGGAGTCGAAGAAGTGTCGCCCATGGCTTCCTCCCCAGCGGACTGCTGGTTTTTCCCGTCCAGCCGTTCCCATGGGATTCGTGCCCTGCGCCGGAGATGGTCGATGCAGAGGTTGACGACGATCCGATAAAACCAGGTATAGAAAGTAGACCGCTGGTCAAAATGCCTGATCTGAGAATAGGCGCGAAGAAAGGCCTCTTGGGAAAGGTCCTTGGCCTCCTCGCCGTCGCGCGTGAAATCGAACGCAATTTGATAGGCCCTTTTCATATAGCGGCGCACCAGGACCTCAAACGCCTGCCGCTCCCCTCTTTGGCACATCGCCACCAGCTCTTGGTCCTGAAGTTCTGAAGGGGAGCCATCGTTCTCCGTGGAACGCCAGGTATGGGATCCGCCAGATAAAACAGTCCATCCCTCCTAGAACTATTAGACGTGCCGGACCAGAAAAAGTTAGCGGGAGGCGAGACGGGAATCGAGTCTTAAATCTTGAAAGCCTCTAAGGTGCTTGGAGCAAAGAGCTTTTCCAGCCCCAGCTTTTGTTTAATCAACCCCTGCTCGAAGAGATAAGAGTGGAGCGTCTCCAGAACATGCCGGTTGACGGCAAAGCCGTATGGCCAGTAATCATGGCCCATAAGACGCGCGGTCTCTTCGTATTCGGCGATGTCCCAGGGAAGACTGACGCGGAGAATATTTGAATCGTAGATCTGGCTGAAGCAGAGATCCTTAGCATCGCAAAAAGCCTTGTAGAGACTCTGGGCCGCCCACGGATTTTCCTCGCACACGCCTTTCCGGATAACGATCGCGTGCATAATGGGGAAGATCCCTGTGCGGCGGAAATAGTCCATCTCGGTCTGCTTGAAATCGGGAAAGAGTCTCCGCACTCGCGGCGAGCCGCGCAGAAAACAGGTCGGCATGCGCGGCGACATCAAGGCGTCAATCTCGCCGCTTTCAATCATCTGGTTGAGGGTGCTGTCTTGAGGGATCACTTCGAGGCGAATCTTGGGCGGAAGATCGAAATCGACCCGATCTTTCCGGCCGGGCTGCTCCTCGCCTCCCTGAAACCAATAAATCTCTTCGGGAGCGATCCCGTAGTCGTGCTGCAAAAGACCTCGAAGCCAGACAGATGCGGTCATCGTGTATTCGGGCACCCCCATTCGCTTCCCTCTCAAGTCTTCCGGCCGCTCGATGCCAGACGAGGTATTCACAAAAATGCAACGGTGTCGAAAGGTGCGCGAGGGAAAAACCGGGATAGCAACGAAAGATCGCCGCCCCTGAGCCGCGGCGACTAAAAAGGCTCCCATAGATAACTCCGCGACGTCGAACTCTTCGTAGCGGAGCATGCGCCAGAAGATCTCCTCGACCGGCAGCACCAGATAATTGAGTTGGATCCCATCGGGTTTCACTCTCCCGTCGCGCAATGCACGGGTGCGGTCATAATCCTCGCAAGCCAGTGTTAAGTGAATGTCAGACATAACATTCCGGTTTTGGGTTATGAGTCTTTAGCTTTTGACTTTTCAACTCACAACTAAGGGTTATTTTTCCCCCCATCGACCATCCGTACGAATTCATGCACTTGCTTAACAACTAGACTGTGTCCTCCCTCCACGTACAGCTTTTTTAGAAAGGCGCTGCCAAGACAGATGCCGGTCACGCCCAATTCGACATAATCCCTGACATTTTCCAGGTTGACTCCTCCTGAGACAAGCAGGCGCAGATCAGGCATCGGAGCTAAAATTTGCCTCACAAAGTCAGACCCTCCGAGACAATCAGCGGGAAAGATTTTGACCAAGTCGGCTCCCGCCCGCGCGGCCGTCAAAATCTCGGTGGGCGTCGCCGCGCCAATGACGCATGGAATGCCTGCCTTGCGGCAGACCGGTACCAGCTCCAGTTCCAAAGTGGGCGTGACGATGATCTTGGCGCCAGCAGCAATCGCTCGCTCCGCATCCTTCTTCGAAAGCACCGTTCCCCCCGCCACGTGCAGGCCTTCTGTTCTCGCTAACTTTTCGATGACGTCCAAGGCGC
>VBLN01000226.1:0-4541 GCA_005878685.1 Deltaproteobacteria bacterium
GGTCGCGGGGTTGCGAACCTCGTAGGTCTGCCCGCTGACCGAATCGACAGGCTCTCCTCCAATTAGCATCTGGGTCATTACCTAACCTCCAGTTTTAGTTTAATTTTATTCTTTAACCTATTATCTTCCCTTAAATTGCGCGGTTCTCTTCTCCAGGTAGGCTTTGACGCCTTCGCTGCCATCTTCGCTGCCGAAAGTTTGAGCGAGGACTTCTCGCTCTAGGGCGAGCCCGTCGGGCAGGGAGAGCTCTAATCCGGTCTGGATCGCTCGCTTCACTTTGCCGACAGCCAGGCTCGCCTTGTTGGGTGTGACGAATTGTTGGGCGTACTCCATTACCTGGCCCAGAAAATTGTCTTTTTCATAGATGGCGTTGACGAGACCCATCTCTTGCGCTTCTTCAAATGCGATGGTCTTTCCCGTCGCGCATAGCTCGAGCGCTCTCGCTTTTCCGACTATACGGGGCAGCCTTTGCGTCCCGCCCATGCCGGGCATGACGCCGAGATTGATCTCTGCCAGTCCGACTCGGCCGCCCTCTTTCTTGGCGATGCGAATATCCGCCGCCATCGCGATCTCGAGTCCGCCTCCTACAGCGTGACCGTTGAGTGCAGCGATGATGAGCTTGGGGGTGTTTTCCATTCGCATAAGGACTTCATGGCCATGCAGGGCGAAATTATTTTTGTAAGAGAGAGGCTTGTTCGCGAGCATATTGATGTCAGCGCCCGCGGAGAAGAACTTTTCCACCTTGCCCGTGATGACCAAGACATGAACCGCATCGTCAAATCGCGCTTGGAGGAGGGCTTCGTCCAACTCCCGCAGGAGCTCGTGGGTGTAACTGTTGACCGGCGGGCGATTGAGCTCGATGAGAGCTGTCCCTTTGTCCACTCGATATTCCACCATTTTTCCGTCTGCCATGATTGAAACCTCCTCGCTTTGATCAACTCTTAATCAATTATCCGGCATCCTTTCAGGAGTCAAGACTGCTGGAGGGTTAAAAGGTTAAAGAGTTCAAGGGTCAAAGGATTGAAAACCCTGGAACCGTTAAACCGTTCAACTTTATTACTTGAGTGCAGGCATAACATAGCGGGCAAAGCGCTCCATGGACTTGAGAATTTTCTCCTGGCTGAGACCGCCGAAGTGAAAGGTAAGACCGATATGCGTGGTTCCTACGATCTCCCGGATGCGTTGTAAGTGGCGCACGCAGGTCTCCGGCCCGCCGAAGATGGCGCGGTTCTGAGCGACCATAGTATCATAACTGAAGTGGCTCAGCCGTTCGTCATACAAGCTGCCTTTGCTTGGGTCGATCCCGAGCTCCTGGAGGACAAACGCGCGCCAGCGGTGCCACGGCTCGAAGGCATCGGCACGCGCGTCGCCGTCGCTTTCACCGACATAGGCAGGATACATAACAAAGACTTCGTGATTGTTTTCCGAGTGACCTGATTCGCGCAGCGCCTCGAGATATAACTTCACGCGCGTGCGCTGGATTTCGTTGGTGAAAATCCACGGAACGGTCATCAGGTGATAGCCGCGGCGGCCGGCTGTCTGGAAGCTGTCAGGATCTTTCTGGGCGGTGACGTAGATAGGAGGGTGAGGTTGTTGCCTCGGTTTGGGCCGAACCGTGAGGCCATGGTAATGGTAGTACTCGCCATCCCACTCGAGCACGTCATCGGTCCAGGCGCGCCGGATGATCTCAAGCTCTTCCAGGAGCCGCGCTTGTGCCGTGTCCCAGTCCGCTCCAAAGATCCCGTAGTCGTGGCTGCTCATCCCGCGGCCCGCGCCGAAGTTGACACGCCCGTTTGATAGGAGATCGAGCACGGCGAAATCCTCAGCGATGCGGATAGGGTGGTGCATGGGCACGAGTGAAACGGACGATCCGAGACGCAATTTCCGTGTCCGCTGCGCGGCTGCAGTTAGAAGCAGTTGCGGATTCGGCAGCATGCCGCCGAAGAAACGAAAGTGGTGCTCAGTAACCCAAAGGCTGTCGAACCTTAGATCCTCGGCTGCATCAATTTGTTCGAGCCAGTGCGCGTACAGTTCGGGACTGGCCCCATCCAGCTCCGGCACATAGGTATTGAGAAGATAGTATCCGAACTTCATCAGATCGTTGAAAAAACCAGGTCTTTCACAAACGAATTTCCGCTTTCAACGTCCCCTTACCTCAGTCTGGAAAAAATGTCCATCGCTGCAATCCGTTTCAAAAACAAGCCAAGCACGGTGAAAGATCCGCTGTTGACTTTTTCCAAGCAGTCTCATAATCCTCTCTCCAACGTATGTGTCGATCCTTCCTCAAAGCCTCGACTTTATCTGCGAAAGTTGGTGAACTGAAAGGAGGAGCAGCAATGACACGCTTGAGAATGATGATTCTGTGCCTGGCCTTCGCTCCGGCTCTGTGGAGCGGCGAGGGAACAGCGGCGCAATCGCGCAGGGCTCCTGGAAAGACGCCAGAAGCGAAAGATATGAAGCTGCTTGGCACCGATGATCTTCAAGCTCGATCCGCTTACCAGCCTGTCATCCAGCAACAAGGCGGCCGCCTTATTGCCTATATCGGCCACCACGGCGGGACCGCGGTGAATCCACTGACTGGAAAGATGGAGCCGAATGGCACATCCGTCGTCGACGTGACTGACCCGCGCAAGCCCCGCTATCTCCACCACATCCCGGGCTCGGCCGAGGGCGCGGGCGAAGCGGGAGGCGCGCAAATGGTCCGGGTCTGCGCCGGAAAAGAGCTGCCAAAGGGCGACCCTAACAAAACCTATCTGCTCCGTACATTAGGAAACCAAGGCCACGAGGTCCTCGACGTCACGGATCCGAGCAATCCGACTCCGGTGAGCACTGTGCTCTCCGGTCTTACCAGCACGCACAAGAACTGGTGGGAGTGCGACACCGGCATCGCCTATATCGTCGCCCATAAGAAAGAGGAAGGCTGGAGAAGTCGGGGAGCGAAAATCTTCGACCTGAGCGATCCCGCGCATCCCCGTTTCATCCGCGACTTCGGTGCTGTGGGACAAGAGCCCGGTTCCAAGATAGAACCGGTGCCGCAGCCGTTGCACGGACCGATTCGCGTCGGCAATCGGGTTTACTTTGGCTACGGCACAGGCGGCAGCGGCACGCTTCAGATCGTCGACCGCGAGAAGCTCCTCAAAGGAAATCCCGCCTCCCCGGACCCATTTGCGCCGACGGCCGAAAACATCCTCTACGCACAGCTGGGGCGTCTCGACGCCTATCCACCGGTGGGATCGCATACCACTTTTCCGGTGCTCGGGATGGAGATTCCGGAGTTCGCCAAGAGCCAGAAGGGCAAGACGGGCGATTTTGTTATCATGGTGAACGAGTCGACGCAGAACGAGTGCCGCGAGTATCGACAAATGGTTTTCTTCGTCGACATCACCGCGGAATCGAAGCCATTCACGATATCGAATTTTCAGGTGCCCGAGGCCAGCGGCAACTTCTGCTCGCGCGGCGGCCGATTCGGAGCCCACGCCAGCAACGAGTCATTCACCCCGATCTATTATAAGCGGATCGTCTTTATCTCCTATTTCAACGCCGGCGTGCGCGCGGTAGATATCCGCGATCCATATCGTCCAAAGGAGGTAGCCTATTATATCCCGGCGATTACTGAAAAGACCGACAAGCGTTGCGTTCCAGCGCCGGGCGGTGGCGAAAGCTGTAAGGTGGCGATCCAGACCAATAATGTAGAAGTGGATGATCGGGGCTACGTTTACATCGTCGATCGGGCCAATACCGGGATGCACATCCTGGAGCTCACGGGCGCGGCTCGGAAGATCGCCAATTTTCCTAGGCAGCCCGCCTCTTGATACAAACGTATCATGTTACATTCTCGGGGAAGAAAGCCTTCGGCCGTGGGCAAGGGTCGTTCATTTGTATTAGTGTAGCGAAAGCAATTTCGTTTCAGTTTTGCGGAGGGAATTATGAAGAGGAAAAGAATGCCGATCAAATGGCCTGAGGGTGCGCGAATCGCCGTCACTCCCTGTGTCGCCTTCGAGACTTGGCCTGAGGATCTGGGCGCGGCTGGTTCGCTGCAACAAGAAAATAGGCGCTCGCATCCAAAAAATGCCGTCACGAAAAAGAGTCTTGCGACCATGACGGACCGGGAATTTGGAGAGCGCGTGGGTGTGTTCCGGATGATGGAAATCTTCCAGAAGGAAGGCATACAAACGACCTGGTTTCCTACGGGAATTACGGTGCAAAACTATCCCGACGTGATCAAGGAAGCTGTGGCGCAAGGTCATGAGATCGGCACGGAAACGTGGATTCACGATTACAGCTACATGAAAAGACGTGATAGAGAAAAAAAGGATCTGGAAAAGACCGTCAAGGTCGTGAAAGAAACAGTCGGGGAGCCACCCAAAGGATATCTTTCGACGGGTGTGGCTCCGAGCGCGGATACCGTGGAGATCATCGCGGAGCTGGGCTACAGCTATTGGATGGACCCACAGCACGAAGAGACTCCATACACTTTAAAAGTAAAAAACAAAGAGCTGACCGTCCTTTCGTACTTTCAGGACCTCAACGACTATTCGAGC
>VBLN01000226.1:4601-5122 GCA_005878685.1 Deltaproteobacteria bacterium
GATCTGGAGCAATCATCCGTTTGTCGGCGGCAGGCCCTTTCGGGCCGTCTTGCTGCGCGAATTTATTCGCTACGCGAAGGGGCACAGCAAGGTCTGGTTAGCGCGCGCGGGCGATATCGCCAAGTGGTATCGTGAGAACTACAGGGACGCTCAAGTCGAAGAATGGCCGAACTTCGCGGTGGCCGGACGCACAGGCAAAAAGGCAGATCTGCTAAAGTTAAGATAGCCGTTTAGAGAGTTCTGGGGCGAAGAGATTGGCGACAAAGAAAGTACACGACGAGGAGCTGCAGAGAGGCTTAGAGAAGCTCCAACAAGATGGAGTTGCGACCGACGAGCCAACTCCTGATCTTATCGATTCAATCAAGGCTCATCTCGGTAAGGCGCGAGAGACGGATCTCGCCCTTGTCTTTCTGTTAGGGCGCATCGCCGCACCGGCGGCGCTCGAGACCTTAACCGGTTTGGAGCGGACGGCGACCGATAAAGCGGTTCAAAGAGAGGTTCGCCGATCGTTTTACAAGCTG
>VBLN01000227.1 GCA_005878685.1 Deltaproteobacteria bacterium
GTCGAGGTCACTACCAATTATGGCCCGCACAGAGCCCTCCGCCTCTTGCTTGGCGACGATTCAAAAGTGGAACTCTGACCTCTTTGATAGTCACTTATGCGTCGGATACTCGTGACAGGCGGGGCGGGATTTATCGGCTCTAACTTTGTCCGTTTTTGGATTGATCACCATCCCGAAGATCGAATCACGAATCTCGACCAGCTCACCTACGCGGGCAACGTCGAAAATCTAAAGGCGGTCGAATCTTCCCCGCATTACAAATTCGTGCGAGGCGATATCTGTGACAGTGAACTTGTCAGGAGACTGTTTCACGCCGAAGAGGTGGATACGGTGGTTCACTTCGCCGCAGAATCTCATGTCGATCGTTCTATCCTGGCGCCCGATGATTTTATCCGGACCAACGTCCATGGAACTTACACTCTCCTGGAAACGGCTCGGGTTTATTGGCTAGCCGCCCGCTTTCTTCATGTCTCCACGGACGAAGTGTATGGCTCTTTAGGTCCGGAGGATCCGGCGTTCAATGAGGCGGCTCCTTATAGGCCCAACAGTCCCTATTCCGCCAGCAAGGCGGCGGCCGACCATTTAATGCGGGCCTACCATCATACCTATGGGTTGCCCGCGATCATCACCAACTGCTCCAACAATTACGGCCCTTATCAGTTTCCTGAGAAGCTGGTTCCCTTGACTATACGGCAAGCGATCAAAGGCGAGTCGATTCCCGTCTATGGGGTAGGCGCGAACATACGCGACTGGATCTATGTGGAGGATCATTGTTCAGGATTAGAGGCCGTGCTGGAGCGCGGGAAGGTGGGCGAGACCTATAACATCGGCGGTGGCAATCAATGGAGGAATATCGATCTCGTGGAGACAATCTGCGACCTCCTGGATGAGAAACTGGGCGCGGGGACTTCCTCTCGGCGGTCTCTTATTCGCTTCGTCCAGGATCGGCCGGGACATGATCTTCGCTATGCCATGGATATCTCGAAGATTACCCGCGAGCTTGGATGGAGACCTAGGGAGACCCTTGCCACCGGAATCGCAAAGACCGTTAGTTGGTATCTCGAGCATCAAGAGTGGGTCGAGCGAGTCATTACGGGTGGCTACCGAGATTATTTCGAGACACAGTACGGCTCGCGATTAGGTCGAGGGTAAGATAAGGCTTGATCCTCAGCCCGGGAGATCAATGATATAGTTTTTTTCGTATTGTGAGCTGATCAAAAATCTTGTTCTAAAGGATCTGAAGCTTAAGTACCGCGACTCGACTCTGGGTTTTCTCTGGTCGCTCGCTAACCCCCTTCTGCTCATCCTTGTATACAGCTTCGTCTTCACTCGAATGCTGCGTGTAGATACTCCGAATTTTCCCTATTTCTTGTTGGTCGGGATTTTGCCCTGGAACTTCTTCGCCCAGTCCTTAATGATGTCCACCAGCTCTATTGTGGACAATGGGGGACTGATCCGAAAGGTCTGGCTTCCCATCGAGGTCTTCCCGATTGCTACGGTTTTTTTTAATCTCGCCCAATATCTTTTGGCCATGGCGGTACTGTTTCCTATGGCCTCTTTTTTCTTCCGGGTGCCGCTATCCCGGTCTGCTTTGGCCTTTTTTGTGGTTTTGCCTCTGCACGTGATCTTTACTCTAGGACTGGGCTTTTTCTTTGCGGCGGCCACGGTCTTCTATCGAGACGTGAAGCACTTCACGGAAATTTTTTTGATGCTGCTGTTCTGGCTGACGCCTATCATCTACGATGTCCGGGTGCTTCCGGAGTCGTTGCGCGCAACAGTTTATGCGAATCCCCTGTCCTTTTTTATAACGAGCTACCAGGATATCTTTTACCGGCAGATCGTCCCAGACCCCTTTCATCTTTTGGTGCTTTTTTCGCTGAGCGGCTTGTCGCTAGCGGTAGGCTATATCGTATTTTCGAGCTGTAAGGTTCGATTCGCTGAAGAGGTGTGAGGAATTCTTGTTCCCGCTGATCGAAATCGACAATGTCTCCAAGGCCTTCACCATTCGTCATAATAGGACTAATTCTCTAAAGTCGAGTTTCATCGGGATTTTCCACAAGCGCTTTCGCGAAACCAAAGAGACGCTTTGGGCCTTAAAAAACGTCACTCTTTCCGTGGCGCCAGGGGAAACGCTGGGTCTCATCGGAAGAAACGGTTCCGGCAAGAGCATCTTGCTTCGCCTGATCGTTGGCATTTATCGACCGACTCAAGGGCAGGTCCGGTTTCCTAACGGCGCCAGGGTGGGAGCGATGATCGAGCTCGGCGTAGGGTTCCATCCTGAGCTCACCGGCAGGGAAAACGTGTTCCTTGGAGCCTCCATTCATGGTCTAAGCCGGGGAGAGGTTGAAGAAATTTACCCGGGAGTGGTTGAGTTTTCGGAGTTGGATAGTTTTATGGATGTGCCGATCAAGAATTATTCTTCAGGCATGCATGCGAGGCTTGGCTTTGCCCTCGCCATCAACTTGAATCCTCAGGTGCTCCTAGTCGATGAGATCTTCGCCGTGGGTGACGAGGCCTTCCAACGAAAGTGCATCGAGAAGATGGAGGAGTTTCGAGGCGAGGGCAAGACGATTATCTTTGTTTCCCACGCTGCCGAGACCATCAAGAACTTCTGCGAGCGCGCTTGTCTACTCGACCACGGCTCGCTGGTTTTCTTAGGTGCGCCATCCAAGGCGATTGAAGAATACCACAGACTGCTGGCTTCATAGATATTTTCTAACTCGCCCGTCCGGCGACCAGTTTAGCCAGCGATTTGGCCAGAGGTCCCAAGACAGGAGTCGCAACGAGGCGATTGCGCAGTCGCATCGTTGAGGAGTTTTGAATGTCCGTGAGTTCAGTTCGTAGCTTTTCACTTTCGCCGCGTAGTTCTCCGAGTTCGCTTCGGAGCGTGTCACATTCCCCACGGAGTTTTTCCTCCTCGGTGCGGAGCCGGTCATGGTCGACTTTCAATAGCTCGCATTGGATCCTCATGTGATGCTGAGCCGTAAGATTAGGTACCCATCGCCTGAGATAAGTTGCGGCGGCCCTTAGCTCTGGAGTCTGATCTTGCGTCCCATTCCGCTTATATTCCTCAATGACTTCCTGGTAAAGCAAGAGAAGTTTGTCTATGGCGGTGTCAAGCCCCGCCGCAGCGCGGGTCCGGCGTGAGACCTCTGCGGCGTCTTTGGCATCGTAGCGAGCGATTTCATGGGCGATTACGTCGGGATTCACGGACTCGCGGAGCGCCCGGATCCCGAAGTTCAAGGGCCGAAGCCGTTCAACCTCGTCTGTGGTCACCATAGGGCCCGCCCCAGCGGCGTCGCAAAGTACGACAGCCGCTCCCACGGCAAGAGCCTCAAGGGCTGAGCGACCTTTGGCAAAGACGATGTCGTAATCTCTCAGCAAATCCTCGGGTCGCACGCACACATTTCCTGCACCAGCGCCTATGACGTCAAGCTCTATGCTCGCATGCGCGCAGGCTTCGCGTATGGCGCCGAGGTGTGTGTGGTTGCTTGCATTGTTGCTGAAGACTAGAGCGCGCCGCGGCCGATCCGGGAGGGGATCGCGTGGTCTGAAGCGATTAAGGTCAACGAAATTGAGAAAGAGCTCCACACGCTCTTCACGGATGGCGTGCTCGTAGATCAGCCGGTCACGGCACGTGTGATCCACGGCAATATAACGGACGATGCGCGGAAACTGTGGCGGCGCCTCCTCCCACGGAATCCAACCATGACAGAAATAGATCGCCGGTACCCCAGGAAAACTCAGAAGCGCGGTCATGGTCTCAAGGTGATGGTGTCCGTGAATGATATCGGGAGGCACTGCAAGAGCATCAAGATGATCCACGACTGGGATCGTCGCTCCCCGCAACTCCCGGGCCACTTCACCGAGGAGGCTACTGTAAGCAACAGGCGTATGTCCACGCTCAAGCAGCGCTATCGCAAGATCGCGCACGTAGAGCTCTGTCCCAGCCCGGTCAGCCAATGTATTGTTAGTAATCAGGACGCGCAATCGTTTCATCGGGCGCCCTGTCCCACATAATGCCAGAGCGCTTTGGTAAGCGGAATTACATGCTCGCGATAGCGAAGGACCTGCTTGTAATAGCCAGCGGCGACCTGTTTTTCGCCATAGCTCTCGTAGAAAAGCGGCTCATGTAGGCGGTTGCTCCCTCGAGTGTTAGCCGGGCGCAAACACTCTACTCGAAAGGCCTCGATTCCCGTTGTGCAGAGGGTGTTGTCTACCTCGGATACGAGCTCCGGGTAATTTCGCGCTGTTCTCAGCTTCCGCTCGAAGGCATCATCTTGAAGTTGAAGGCAGATCGCATCGGCGCGGAGATCTGTCGGGCAAGCGTGGGGCGGACCGGCGAGTAAAAAGTCAAAATTGGCGATCCGACGTCTACTCCGCCAATTCGCCATCTCAACCGCCGTGTCGATGAGAAGGCGGCAGATATCGTGAGCAGGGTTGTAACCTTCCGTGGCATCGCCCGCGACATATTGAACCTCCGCCTGAATAAATGCTTCAGCGAGTTCCTCGGCCAAGTTTATGAAGACATTCGGGTCGTGATTGAGCACGGCTGAGTAGAACATAAGATCTGTGAGACGCCCGTAAATAGGGCCGGGTTCCGCACCCACTTGCGACAGGATTCTTGTCGTTGACGCGAGCCTTGAACGACCGGAGCGTCCGGAGCCGTCCGTGAGGATGAAGACCTTTGGGCGAGTCAGCTCAAGCCAACCGTGAACCCTCAATTCATGGCCGGGATGGGCGATCACCAAGGCGGCCGGCGCGCCTGGAACAGTCGGTGGCATTCTGTACTTAGGCGTTAATACAGTTTGACTGTCTTCAAGATACCATGCCCAGTGCACAGCAGCAACTTTTTTTTCGTTATATCTGGTCTTTGTGCCCATTGACGTGCGCTTCAAAGTCGACTATAAGGTGTCGGCTTAGTAAGAGTGTGGCGAACCTAAAGCCAAGGAGAGAACTACAACAAGTCCCAGATTGGGGATGCTTCAGAGACTTTGGCCCTACCATTATCAATCATTACAAATTGTGCGTT
>VBLN01000228.1 GCA_005878685.1 Deltaproteobacteria bacterium
CTGAGGTTCTCGATGACTTCGATTCTGCAGTCTTCCAGCTGTTCAGCAGCAGGTCGGCGACCGCACGGCTCGGTGATCTTACCTTAGCGGTCGATATGCCCGACGAGGGTGGGACAATAGCCGAGTCGCTGGCTGTCTGTCCTGCCATCTTTTATAGCGGCATCCCAGACACTCGTCTTGGGCCGTTTGAGAGCAGGGCAAGTGAACTACGAAGCCAGAGTTTCAAAACTTACATCCTCAAGCGCTCCCTGCTGATTTAACAGCCATCCTGCATTTCTTTCCCTTTGATTTCTCCCGGTAAACGAGAGCGCGGAGAAGTTTAACTTGGGAAAGGCAAGCCCAGCCTAACTTATGGGTACTAAAACGGCGCCAGGAATGGCTCAACAGTAGAAAAGAGGAGAACGCTATGGAGGATTTCCCGATCTGGTTCAAAGCCGCAGTATACGGCGTAGTGGGGCTGACCGTTCTATATCTCTTGGTTCAGATCATACGGGCAATGGTCACAGGCTAAGGCCTCTGAAAGGCCTTTGCGTTAAATCCGATTAGTCTTCCAGAAGAAGGGAGGACCATCGAACCCTGAAAGCTTGGGAGTTAGCCGCAATCGGCGGGCCAGAACGAGCCAGATGCACTATTGGCCGGGGTTGCCTCGCTCCCTGCGCGACTTGATAACTAACTCGTAGAGTGCCTCTTTGAGACTTTCGTCTACGATATTCGGTGACGCGCCGATCTTTGCCGCGACTTCCTCTTGATTGAAGAGGAAAGCTTTCCAGACTTCAGGAGGATATTCTTCCAAGGGCAGGGCGAATCCGCCGTACGGAGTACCGTTGGAGGCCTGATTGTGGTGGCTGCGCGAGCCGATGCCTCGGAAACTGTGGCAGTAAACACATCCGTTTTGATGAGTCAGCCCCTCGTAAATCTCTTTTGGCACATCGTCGATTGGCGCGAGCGGGTCCGTCTCCGCCAAGTGGAAGCTGTCAATCGTTAGCGCGTCGTGGGAAGGCTGCCGTAGGAGCTCAAGCGGTGCCTCATTCAAAAAGTGAATGAAAGCTCCAAGCGGCCGTGCCATTGCCGGCGGCTGCGGACCCGCTTTCTATGAGTATTCACGTAGCGCTCGGTAAAAGATCCCCAGCCGAAACAGATTTTTTTCGTCGTCGATGCCGATCACAATCACGGGCTTGTACCGTTCGATCTGCCGCCGATCCCAGAAGTCCTTTTCATTACGAATATTGGTGATTGTGAGATAATTCCCGTGCCCTACTTTTTCCGGCGGCAGTGAGTCCAGGTAGGAAAATAAATCGATGGCATAGTAGCGCTCTAAAGGCCACTCGAGCAGTTCGTACTTGAAATGCTCATAGACGGGAAGCAGCCTTTGCACGAACCGTTGATCGATCGGATAGGAGCGAATCAAATCTTTGTACTCCCAGAACGGAAGGGTCGAGAAGGGAGGATTCCGCCACCTGCGTTTTGCCTCGATAAGAAGGGAGAGCTCGCCTGCCAGCGGCTCAGCCTTGAGAAATTCCAAGACCAGGCTGCGTGCTTGATTGTTTCGATTCTCTAGGCGAATGATAGAGAAGTGGTCGAGATCTGGGAGGACAAATTGGTCTACATGGGAAACTCCTGTGCGGCGTAGTGCGTCGGCAAATTTTTTTGCATCCACAAGAAACCCCGGGAAATCGCTGGCGGCGGCGAGGATGAGAAAGGCTGGAGCCGTAGACCGAACGTGTGTCACGGGAGAGGCGGCCTTGAGGATGTCCGGATTGCCGCCGAACGCCTGTTGAGTCGTCGCTTTCTGTTCGTCCGCCATTCCCGGCTGGGGATGGAGATCGTAGATGCCGCTAATAGCGATGACTCCTGCGAGAGAGCCCGGGTCCAAGCCGCGTGCGCGCAAATAGCTAGGATCGAGCGCAACCAGCGCGGCTAAATGCGCTCCCGCTGAATGGCCGGCAAGAAAAATTCGCCCGCTGTCATAGCCGTATTTATTCGCCTCGCGCACGAGATAGGCGACTGCGGCTGCGACGTCCTCAGCCTGCGCAGGATGTCGAACAGCAGGCGCCAGCCGGTACCGGACCAAGGCTGTCGCGATTCCGCTCGGGAGCAGCGCCTCGGCTAGAGAGGAGCCGATGTGAAATTCGTCGTCGGACAATGTCCAGAAGCCTCCATGGACGAAGACCAACAGGGGAGGTTTTGTCTTCGAGCCGGATGGCAGGTAGAGGTCCAGAGTCTGGCGCCGGGGATTTTTGACATCTACGGTCTTGGTGTAAGGGATGTTGGGGATGATCTTTACTTTCTCTTTTTCCTGAGATTCGCCGGGAGATGCTGCACAGAGCAGGCTTGCCGTCCAGTGAGTCAGACAAAGCAAAAGAGAGAGGCTAGCGATCCAGGCGAAGCGGTGTAAGCGGTGATGCATCGTTAGCATCTAGCAGACTAAGCCAGAGGTTATCGGCAACGGATTTCACTGTCAACCCGGCGTGCTTTCTAGGAGCTGACGCCGCGCGGTTCGCTCATCCGCATCCATCCAGAGTGGACAGAGATAGAGGAATGGGATAATCAATAGCGAGATCCATTGGTTGTGCAGGATCTTGGGAGGTCCGAAGAGATCGCAGAAAGATTCGTGTTGAAAGGTCGCAACGATGGCCAATGTCAAGCTCACCATGGCGCTTTCGCATTATGATCGCCACATTCCCTTCTTTGACGGTTCGGTTGTAGCTCAAGGCGTCGATCTCACCGTGTTGGAGGTAGGCCAATCCCACCCGTCGAGGCACGGCCAAGACCGTCACGAGCGCATGCTACAGAGAGGAGAATTCGACATCTGCGAGCTCTCGCTCTCGTCCTATCTTATGGCAAAAAGCCGCGGTATGCCTTTCACGGCCATTCCCGTGTTTCCGCGGCGACTTTTTAGCCATTCACAGATGTGGGTTAACGTCGGCGCCGGTATCCGTTCGCCAAAGGACTTGATTGGAAAAAAAGTGGGACTCAGTACTTTCCAAACTACCCTTTCGGTCTTAGCCAAGGGCGATTTACAATCCGAATACGATGTCCCGTGGAGACAAATCCAGTGGATTGTGACCAAAGAGGAAACGCTTCCGTTTAGACCTCAAGAAGGGGTTCGCATTCAGCTTGTTCCAGCGGGGAAGAAGATCGGAGATATGCTGGAGCAGGGCGAGATTGACGCTTTGATGATGCCTCACCCGCCTCAGCCTGTTGTCCGTGGCTCAAATAAGGTCAAGCGGCTTTTTCCCGATGCCAGGCAGGAGGAGGTCCGATATTTCCGCAAGAATGGCTTCTATCCGATCATGCATGTGGTTGCCTTGAAAGACGAGGTCCTGCGACAATCCCCGTGGCTGCCGCAGAACATCATGGAGACGTTTGAGAAGGCAAAACAGACCTGCATGCACTACTACGACGATCCGAACTGGTCACGTCTAGTCTGGGGGCGCCATCTTTTCGAAGAAGAGAGAGTCGTTTTCGGCGAAGACCCGTGGCCTTACGGCGTGAAAAGAAATCGAGCCAATCTCGAGCGTTTCATGGAGTATTCGCTGGATCAGGGCCTTATGGACAGAAAGCTGGCAGTGGAGGAGCTCTTTGTCTCAACGATACTCGATACGTGAGGATTCTGCCATGCCGCGTTTAGTTAAGTGTCCGGTCTGTAAGACCGAAGTTTCTTGGGAAGGAAACCCGCATCGTCCGTTTTGTTCCGAACGCTGCCGCCTCATCGACCTCGGGGCTTGGACTGAAGGGCGGTACCGGATTCCGGGAGAGAAGATAAACCCGGAATCGAAGGAAGAGGATGACGAGCAAGAGGAGGAATCCTCCTGATGCGTATCCATCCCACTGCCGTGATTGATTCGCAGGCCGAGATTCACGCGGAGGTCGAGGTTGGCCCTTATGTCGTCATTCAGGGCCCTGTGAAGATCGGTCGCGGCACCAGGATTATGGCCCATGCTGTGGTGACTGGTTGGACAGAGATCGGCGAAGATAACGAGGTCCATCCCGGCGCGGTTCTTGGCGATGCGCCGCAAGATATGGCCTACCGGGGCGAGGAGACCTACTTAAGAATTGGCAACCAAAACAGTTTTCGCGAGCACGTCCAGATCCACCGAGGCACAACTGCAGGATCAGCCACGGTGATCGGCGACCGAAATTATCTGATGGGCAGCGCCCATGTAGCCCACAACTGCAGGCTCGGGAACGAGATCGTCTTGGCCAACGGTGTCCTTCTCGGTGGATATGTGGAGATTGGCGATCGGGCTTTTATCTCCCCTTCGCTTAGATGCCGCAGATTCCCCTGCAGCAAATGAGCCCTCCGCGCAGCCTGCTGAGCCTTCTGTGACCGAGGAGATGGGGTATGGCTTCGGCTCGGTCGTCGCCAATCTCTTCTACATGCCGGCCAAGATCGCTTATGCCGGCCTGGGCCTGATGACAGGGGGGCTTGGCTATGTGCTGAGCGCCGGCAGAGGGGATGTCGCCAATAACATCATCTATCCCTCGGTTCGGGGAACTTACGTGGTCACTCCGGCCCATTTAAAGGGAGCGGTGGCTAAGGCTGCGGCGTAGCTGCCGACATCGAGACTTGCTGCGGCTGATGCTCCTCAGGGGGAGGAGAGCCGATGAAAATGACTGGCTGCTCTCCCTTTAAATGGGCCGGAGTGACCACGTAAGTTCCCCGAACCGAGGGATAGATGATGTTATTGGCGACATCCCCTCTGCCGGCGCTCAGCACATAGCCAAGCCCCCCTGTCATCAGGCCCAGGCCGGCATAAGCGATCTTGGCCGGCATGTAGAAGAGATTGGCGACGACCGAGCCGAAGCCATACCCCATCTCCTCGTTACAGAAGGCTCAGCAGGCTGTGCGGTCTCATTTGCCGCAGGGGAGTCTCCAGCATCTAAGCGAAAAGGAGACAAAAGCATGAAAAAGGTAAGAGTAAACGCCAAAAGTGTGGAAAATTGTGTCTTCATGCTCCCTTAAGTACCACAAACTCCTTATTTTTGTCAAAAATATTTTTACAGAGCAAAACAAGCTAAAAGAAGCGATCGTAGCATGCCCGAATGCGCTCGCGCTTAAGTTCGAAATCTCGGAGCAACCGGTCGCCTGCAGTTCTCTTACCGTGGTTTTTGTATCCCAAGGATTGGGCCGCGCCGTGGAGTTTTTCACCCTCTCGCTCCAGGATATCGATCGATTGATCGCGCTCCAGCCGCAGACGGTGGTCGAGCCGGCGAAGAAAGAGATAGCCCTCTGAGAGCAGGCGGTATTCGCGTTCCTTTAGAATCTTTAGCTCCCTAAGCGCATTGAGCGCCGCCAGAGTTCCCCTTTGCCGTAACCGAGGGTGAAGGTGTCCGTAAGAGAGCTGGAGCATTTGAGCCAGGAATTCGATATCGACCATTCCTCCCCGACCTTTCTTCAAGTTGAACTGTGAATGATCTTCCTCTGCCAGCTCCTTCTCCATTCGCATGCGCAGATGGTGGATCTCGGCGATTCCTTCTCGCGTGAGACCCTTGCCGTAGGCAAAACCCTCGGCGACCTCTTCAGCTTTCGCTCCCAGGTCTCGGTCACCAGCGACACGGCGTGCCTTGATGAGAGCCTGTCTCTCCCATAGTAGAGAACTGGTCTGATGGTAGTGATGGAAGGCTTCCAACGAGGAGACTAAAGGGCCTGCCCTTCCTGACGGGCGCAGGCGCATGTCGATCCTATAAGCGAATCCTTCCGCAGTGGGAGCGGAAAGAAAGGTGATGAGCTTCTGTCCTCCTCCCTCGCTTCGACCCTCTTCAGGGGCATCGTAGATAAAAATGAGATCCAAGTCGGAGTTATAATCGATTTCGCGCCCGCCTAGCTTCCCCATGCCCAAAACCGCGAATCTACCTCCCGGAACTTGACCGAAGGTCGTTTGCATTTCTCTCGCTGCGAGAATGAGCGCTCCTTCAAGGCAGGTTTCCGCCAAATCCGAGAGTTGGATGATCACCTCTTCGAGCCTTAAGGCCCCGCCTAGATCGTGGAGGCCGATGCGAAGAAACTCATCCGCCCTATAGCGACGTATGGCATCCAGCTGGACCTCGAGATCGCCGATCTCACCCAAGGCGGCCAGTAGTTCTTGGATCATCTTCTCTCTTGTCTTGCGCTGTTGGGTGAGATCCACGCGGATCAGGCTATCAATGAGTTCCGGACGCCTGAGAAAGAGATCAGTCAGGAACTGGCTGTTGGCAAAGAGGGTGATCATGAGGCGCATGGTTTTTGGATTCTCCGCCAGCAGCGAGAGAAAGCCGGTGCGCGCTCCGACGCGATGGCTGAACTCGGCGAGGTTGGAGAGCGACCTTTCCGGAGAAGCAGACTTCGTGATCTCGGTGATCAACGCCGGGCCGAGGAGACGCATCACCTGATGCCTCCTTGCGCTAGGCGGAGAATAGGGGGCTCCGTCACGTATGGCGAGGAGGCTCTCATAAGCTCTTTGCGGGTCCGTAAAACCAAGCTTGGAGAGGTCGCGCAGAATCAGCTCTTCCTGATCGAGATCTTTCCAAAGTTCTCCTGGTCCTGAAGTCTCCGCTGTCTGGATCTCTTTTTGCGCCCCGTAGAAGAGCCTGTCGAAAGCCTGGCGCACGGCTCTGGTATGTTTTCCAAAGTCGCGCAAGAAAAGTCGCTGCTCGTTCTCTCCTGTTCGTCCTCGTTTGGGATCGAGTGAGCCTGCGCCTCCTGGACCATCTGGATCTTGTGCTCCACATCGCGCAGAAAGCGATAAGCCTGGTTCAATCTTTCCTTTTCTTGGGGCGGGATGAAGTTGTAATGGGCTAACAGCTCCAAGCCGCGCAGCGTATTGCGATCACGGATCCGGGACTCATATCCTCCGTTGACAAGCTGCAATGCCTGAGTGAAAAACTCGATCTCTCTGATGCCGCCGCGGCCGAGTTTGAGATTTCTCACCTGCTCGCTTGGGGTCAGGAGTTCCTGCTCGATTCGCATCTTCATATGTCGCAACTCTTCGACCGTCGTGAAGTCCAAGTAGCGACGATAGATAAAAGGTTCTAGCCCGCGGAGCAACCTACCTCCTAACTCTCGGTCGCCGGCGACGGGTCTCGCCTTGATCAGCGCGGATCTTTC
Source organism: Deltaproteobacteria bacterium (assembly GCA_005878685.1). GTDB lineage: Bacteria > Desulfobacterota > Binatia > UBA9968 > UBA9968 > DP-36. Next base: position 7,088 of record VBLN01000228.1, read on the forward strand.
CCAGCACTGTCCCCAGGATTCGTAATAGAGCAGAGCGGAGTTTAGGGATTGCACCAAGGGGCCGTTGCGCCCAAGGGGCCGAAGTCGAAGATCGGTGCGAAAAACAAAACCCTCCTCGGTGACCTCTCCCATGGCGCGGGTGATTCTCTCTGCCA
>VBLN01000232.1 GCA_005878685.1 Deltaproteobacteria bacterium
GACCCTGGGACACGTCCCTGCCGACAAACAAATCGCTACGGCGCAGGAAACGTTAGAGATCTATGCCCCGTTAGCGCACCGTTTGGGCATTGCGTGGGTGAAGTGTGAGCTTGAAGACCTTGCGCTCAAATATCTTCATCCTGAGATCTATTACCAGTTGAAACGAAACGTGGCCAAAAGGAAGGTCGATCGGGAGAAGTACATCAACGAGGTGATCTCGATCATCACAAAGAAGCTGGAGAAAGAGGGGCTAGAGGCTGAAGTCTCCGGCAGGCCGAAGCACTTCTACAGCATCTACCAGAAGATGGAGAACCAAAACCTCCTCTATGATCAGATTTACGATTTGGTGGCCTTCCGGATTGTCGTTGATACCGCGCGCGAGTGTTACGAGGCCCTAGGAATCATCCATTCTCAGTGGAAACCCATTCCGGGACGCTTGAAGGACTATATCGCATTGCCCAAGCCTAATATGTATCAGTCTCTTCATACGAGCGTGATCGGACCCTACGGTGAGCGCGTAGAGATTCAGATTCGTACCCAGGAAATGCATCGGGTCGCTGAGGAAGGAATCGCGGCGCATTGGCGATACAAGGATGGCAAGGCCGTGCAGTTCAACGAGATTCAGAGATTCGCCTGGCTCCGGCAACTTCTTGAATGGCAACAGAATCTTCAGGACCCGCAAGAGTTTCTCCATAACATCAAGGAGGACCTTTTTGCCGATGAGGTTTATGTCTTTACCCCCAAGGGGGATCTCCTGAGTTTTCCCAAAGGCTCGACGGTTATCGATTTTGCCTATCGAATTCACTCGGAAGTCGGCCAGCATTGTTCGGGCGCCAGGGTGAACGGACAACTTGTGCCGTTGAAATATATTCTTCGAAGCGGCGATACGGTCGAGATCATCACAACTCACCAGCAAACTCCGAGCCGCGATTGGCTGAAGCTGGTCAAGACCCCCAGAGCGAAATCCAGGATTCGCAATTGGATCAAAGCTCAGCAGCGGGAAAGGAGCGTCGCCTTGGGTCGTGAGATCCTAGACGGCGACCTCAGCCATTACCAGCTCGATTATGCCTCCTTGAGGCGTGAGGGAAAAATAGGAGCGATGGCCACCGAGCTCGGCCTGAAGGACGAGGAGACTCTTTTGGCCAGTGTAGGTTACGGCAAGATCACACCGCATCAAGTGTTGGTCAAACTGGTTCCGCCGGAGAAGCTCGATGGGGATAAGAAGCGGCCGCAAGGAGCGCTCGAGCGCCTGTTCCGGCTGGTGTCGGGACAGAAGCGGGATTTGAGCGTGAAGGTCAAAGGCGTGGAAGATGTCTTGGTTCGTTTTGCCCGTTGCTGTCATCCGTTGCCCGGAGAGGACATCGTCGGCTTCATCACACGAGGGAGGGGAGTCGTGGTTCATGTCTCGAGCTGCCCCAAGGTCATGGAGAGCGACCCCCATCGGAAGGTTGAGGTCAGTTGGCAGGATAACGGACAGACGCCGCGACCGATCAAAATCGACGTGAGCTGTGTCGATAGACCTGGACTTTTGGCGGCGATCAGCGCTGCTATTACCAGCGCCAGCGTGAATATCGCCCGCGCTCAAGTGCGGACCTTTCCGGGTCAAAAGGCGCTGAATACCTTCGAGGTGATGATTACGAATTCAGATCAACTCAAGCGGGTCCTGCGCAACATTTCCAAGGTCAAGGGGGTCTACAAGGCGACGAGGGCGAGAGGATAGGGAACGGGACAGAGACAGTGATAGAGACAAATAAGGTCGGCGGGCGGTCTCTGTCTCAAAGCTCTGTCTGTCAGGCGACTTTTTCGACCCGGCCGGAGTGGATACATTGCGTGCAGACCAAGATCCGCCGGACTTGACCCTTCACCCGGGCTCTTACTCTTTGCAAGTTGGCTTGCCAGCTTCTCTTGGTCTTATTGTTTGCGTGGCTGACGCTATATCCGATCGATCGTCCCTTGCCGCAGATTGAGCAGCTCCTAGCCATGATCAGTTCCTGCACATCCTTTCAATCATCTGGGTGGTGGAGTAGCCATCGAGATAGGGAACAGCAACGACCCGTCCGCCTTCTTTTTCGACGACCTCCCTGCCGATAATTTTCTCCCTAGTCCAATCTCCGCCTTTGACCAATATGTTGGGTTGTAGCTCCTTGATGAGATGATACGGATCTGCCTCATGAAATAACGTGACGTAGTCTACCATCTCCAGGGCGCCAATCAACTCCGCCCGATCCGCCTCAGGAAGGATCGGGCGCTTAGGGCCCTTAAGCTTTTTGACTGAAAGGTCATTGTTGATGGCAACGATCAAAATATCTCCAAGTTTTTTCGCCTCTCTCAACAAATGAAGATGGCCGCGGTGCAACAGATCAAAACAGCCATTGGTGAAAACGACCTTCTTCCCTTCAGCCTTCGCGCCAGAAACCACCGCCTTCAACTCCTCGACGCTTTTAATTTTACCCTGCACGCTAGATGGCTACCATGTCCTTGGGGTGATTTCAATCTTCCGTTATAATCGTCGGGGTGCGTGGGAAAGTCGACATACGGAAAAGTCTGCAAGCGTCTTTCAAGGACGGCGTCTTCGCCTCCCTCATGTCGGGAGTTACCGACTACTATGTGATTCCCTTTGCCCTCTTCTTGGGCGCTACGGTTCAACAGGTAGGCTGGGTGAGCGGCATTCCAAGTCTGCTTGGCTCCGTGTCTCAGCTTTTTGCCGTCCGGGCGGTCCTTTGGGTGGGGAGCCGCTTGCGACTCTTGATCCGCGCAGTAGCAGCCCAAGCGACCCTTCTTGTTGTTATTGGTACAGTGGCTTGGATGAATTTCTCTCATCCAGTAGAGTTTTTTCTCGCGATCCTCGTTTTATTTGTCGTCTGCGGGGCGGTAGCCGGGCCGGCCTGGGGCAGTTTGATGACCGATTACATCCCGACTCGCAAAAGAGGGTAATACTTCGGATGGCGCACCCGAGTGCTCGGGCTCGTAGGTGTTGGCAGCATGATCTTCGCAGGAATCTTTCTCTACCTGATCAGAGAGCTTTCCCAGGGGTTGGGCTTCTTCACCGTTTTCTCCCTCGCTGCTTTGGCTCGTTTTATCTCCGCTTTCTATATTTCTCGCATGAGCGACGTTCAGCAAAAAAGAGACCCAGCGAGCGACTTTACCTTTCCTATGTTTCTGCGGCGGTTCAAGGAGAGCAATTTCGTCAAGTTTGTGGCCTTTATGGCTACGCTGACGTTTTCCACCCATTTAGCCGCGCCGTTCTTTGTGGTCTTCCTGCTTCGCGATCTGCAATGGAGTTACTTGACTTACATGTCATTCCAAGTTGGGGGAACGCTCGCAAGCCTGCTCGCAGCGCAATGGTGGGGGAGGCACGCGGATCTCGTAGGGAATGTCCGCGTCCTAAGGCTGGCGGGCTTTTTGACCACCCTGGTGCCGCTCATTTGGCTGGTCTCACGCAATGTTTTGTTTCTCACGTTCGTTCAAATGCTGGCGGGATTCGCCTGGGGCGGGGTCACGCTCTGCGCCGGCAATTTCATCTACGATGCGGTGACTCCTCAGAAAAGGGTCCGTTGCATCGGCTACTTCAATGTGATTAACGGTACGGCCATCTTTCTCGGCGCGTCTTTAGGGGGATTTCTGGCCTCGAGATTGCCGCCGCTCCAGGGCTATTCTCTCCTTAGCCTGTTCGCGCTTTCCTCCGCCTTTCGCCTCTTTTTTTACCTCATTATGTTTCGCAGCTTCAGGGAAGTTCGCTCCTCAAGGGAGGTGTCGCTCCAGGAGCTTTTCTTCAGCGTCGTGGGCATTCGGCCGCTGATTGATGTCTCGCCCGACTGAAGAATGTGACCGGCTCTCGGTACAAAATGCGGCTGAGAGAGCAGGGCCTGCCCCTCAGCGCGGTAGGCAATGGGCCTCTGCTTTTCTGCCCTAACGTACTTAACCTGATCTGTCAATCCTCTCTGACAGCGCCTCTGACGAGTGCCTCCCTTGCTTCGGGGCAGTCACCCGCTCTCTGGGAGGTGTGGGCTGAGGGGAGTGCTCCCCTCGGCTTCTCTCTATCTCCAGGGAACCTCTCTGTCCTTGAGCGAAGGTTGACTCCGAGTCGTCGGAAGTCTCTGTGAAGCCGAGGATAAGCAGCATCGATGTCTGAGCCCGCTTGTCTTTTAGCGGGCGAGTTTCGATGCTGCCCGAGGCAAGCAGCTAAGAGTTCCCGACGAGGAGGCACTGAAGCCAAGGAATAAAGGGTTCCCTGGCACACCCGACCTTGACCGGCCGGTAAAATTCCGCTAAGGTCGTTTCAGTTTTCTTTCCAAGCAAGGCAG
>VBLN01000233.1:0-587 GCA_005878685.1 Deltaproteobacteria bacterium
CGTCCGGTCGAGGATCGGTCCTTGACTCTCCTGTGCGCATCGGTCTTGATCGCCGCGCGCGATCCATCCCGTGGCCTCATCCCATCGATACTTCCCGGGAATACTATCGCCTAGTCCTTCCTCCTGCCTGTCCTCCGGCATCTTCGCCGTTACCTTGCCATCTACAAGGGGACAGAAATAAACGGTGAAATGCATCGTGGTGGTGTCATCCGCGGGAACCCGCCAGCGCAGCGCCTCGTATCCTTCGTGAGTCGCGGCAAAAGCGGCTGGATGGTCTTCTGTGAGATGGTACCCGACCTTGTTCATGTTCGGCATGAGGAACAGGCTGATCGTCTTATAAGACTCGTCTCCGACACGGCGCGTGAAGGTATCGCGAATACCGAAGTCGGTGACTTCGGAGGTGAGCTTTTCGTCTTTCCACTGCCGAGTCTTCGGCGTCCGGTGGAGCCACTTGAAATGATGTTGATCGACGCTGTTCTCAACCATCTGGAGATAATTACAGTGCACCACCCGCGCGCTCAGCGAGCGCGCTCCGTCTTCCCGGACCAGCACGTCGTAGCGCGGCAAAAGCGGCGCCGGCTCGGGTC
>VBLN01000233.1:623-5621 GCA_005878685.1 Deltaproteobacteria bacterium
CGGGTGACGGACTCGCTCCCTAAAGGTGCTGTCAGTCGGCTCGCCGGGCTGTTCCAAGACGCGCCCGCTGACGTCATAGAGCCAGCCGTGGTAACAGCAGCGCAGGCCACCGTCCTCGATATGTCCAAATTCTAAGGAAGTTCCGCGGTGCGAGCAGCGCGACCCAAGAAGACCCAACCTCCCTCGATCATCCCGAAAGAGGACCAGCTCTTCCCCTAAGAGCCGCCTTCCCTTCGGCCTGCCCTTCAATTCCTTGACGAACCCTATCGGATGCCAATAACGACGCAGCATCTCGCCCGCAGGCGTCCCTGGTCCGACTCGGGTTAACGTCTCATTCTCTTCAAGGCTCAGCGCCATGGTTTATCCCCTCTTTTAATTGAGATTTAAATCCATGCCCGCGTGCGAAAGCGATAGGAATTCCTTCCAAGATTGGACTGCCGAGAACTCGGACATGCCTGAACGAGCATGCGCGAGTCTACTTGGTCGCGCCGCGACTTTGACGGAACTTTTCCCATGCGGCAACGCCGGCCTTTACGGCTGCCAACGGCGCCGATGATGATACCGTCAACGGTAAGCGGAAGGCCGCCCGGGATCAGGATGACTTCGCCCCCGAGCATGCTCAGCGCGCTCTGAAAGCGCGCTGGGTTTGTCTTCGACTGCTCGGCCGACACCGCCGTGTCTACCTGAAGAGCAACCGCGCCCACCGCCTTGCCGACGGCGAACCTCGCCCAAAATCTCGAGCTGCCATCCATGGAGTCCATAGAAATGACGTTGCCGTTGAAGTCCACCACTGCGATCGCCGCGCGCCCTTTCTCCGCCTTCACCAAAGCGACGGCGGCATCGATAATGATCCTGGCCTCCTCCAACGGAAGAGCGACCGGGATATCGATCCGCGGACGCTCGGCAGGCGCAGAGCCAAACGGCGCAGTCCGTTCCTGCGCAGAGACGGTTGAACCCCTTGGCCCCGTCGCCAGCATGACCCCTGCAACGACTATCAGCGCTTGCGTCACCTTGGCTAAAAGCAATTTTCGCCTATTCATCTTCCTCTTCCTTTCTTGCCCAATCCACGCTCAAAAGTGTCCACTATTGCCGCCATCGCTGGCGCTGGTCCCGTTGGACAATACTTCCTCTGGGCAAGTCAATGCGGTTTGGTTCTTCTCCACTTTGGTCTTGTCGCGATGAGTGCCGCGAACGAGGCAGAGACTATTTTATAAGGTGCGCTTATGTCAACATGATGGAGTGGTGGGCAACCTCGTACATTGAAGTACGAAGTCACGTTTGCTACAAGCGAATCAAATGCTTTCCAAGAAGTTGAGCCGTCAGCCGCTCTTGTTCGCTTTATGCGCAGGCGTAGCTGCATGGCTATCACCTTTGTATGTCAATCCGGCGATCTCTCAGGAGCACAAAATTAACATCGCCTATCCGGGACCGACTCTAATTTCTCTACCTTTCCTGGCGGCTAATGAATGGAAGCTCTTTGCTGAAAACGGACTAAGCGTGCAGTTGATTGTCATGACGTTCACGATATCTATACCCGCCTTGGCTAGCGAACAAGTGGACTATTTGGGAGGAGTAGGACCCGCTACTGTCGGCAGTACTTTAAGAGGAATTCCTACACGAGCGGTCTGGTTTTCGTCGGAGAAGCTTCTTTGGTCCTTGATGGGCCAGCCCTCCGTCAAGACCCTAAATGACTTAAAACAAAAACCAATAGGAATTACCGGAGGTCTAGGGGCCACTGGCCACGTGGCGCTGCTTCTAGCCCTTGAAAGGGCCGGTACGGATTCAAAAGGTTTTAACGTAATTTCGTTTACCTCTGTTTCTGACTTGGTCCAGGCGCTCGAATCGGGATATCTGGGAGCTGCGATGCTGCAGCCGCCGCAACTTTTCTATGCCCGTAGCAAAGGATTTCACGAGATCTTGGATGTCGCCTCGACGATACGGATGCCGGTCGGCGGTCTTACGACCTTGGCAAAAATAATCAAGAACCGGCCGGGTGAAGTAAAGGCTGTCATAAGGTCCTTGCAGCAGGCCAAGCAGGCAATGATTAAGTCAAAGGAAAGAAGCATCGATCTCGTCATGAAGGTTACCAAGACCGATCGCGAGGCCGCAATTAGAACCTACGATATGCTAAAGGAAGTCTTAGCGGGCAACGGGATACCCAATCGCGCTGGGATTGAGAACATTATCAAGGCACTGGCCTTACAAGGCCGAATTCCCGACACCAACGTGCCTTTTGACGAGATCGCCGACACCAGACTAGCGACAGAAGTAGCGAAGGAGCTGGAGTACAAGACCCAATAAAGAAGCGCGCGAAATGAGCGTCGCGAAAATCGGATCAACCGCACAGTCCTGGAATGTTGCGAACGAATTGACGCGGTAAAGCAACGATCCAGGAGCAAAAGAAAGGGATTTTTTCTCGGCGTGGTTACGAAGGACGGTTTTCTAGTTTGTGCGGTCAGCACCGAGAGTGGTATGAACGCCCGCACTCACCTGTTTTTGGGAAGGAGTTTTTCAAATGGATCGGGTTGCTTTTTCTCAACAGGCTGACTTTCCTGATTCTGGATCTTCGCGCTTAAACTCTCTCGCAGCTCTTTGATTCTGATGGCGGAGTCTCTGACCTGCAGCATCTCTTCATTCCTTTTAATCTCGCTCTGCAGCAAACTCTCCGCTCGCTTGTAAGCAGACTCCATCTCGGCCAGCCGCCCCATAAGGGCATTGACTTCAAGCCTGAGTCCCTCTACCTGCCCGTCGCGGCTCTTCAAAAGCTCTTCTTTCTCACTGAGGTGAGTTCCCAAATCCCGGATCTTCGCTGTCAAATTATCTTTTAACTCTCTGGCGGCGGAGTCTCTTAGTTCCAGCATCTCCTCCTTCCTCTTAAGCTCGCTCTGCAGCAAACTGTCCGCCCGCTCTCTAGCGGCTTCCATCTCGGCCAGCCGCGCGGTAAGATCATGGACTTCAGACGTGAGTCCTTCCAGGTCCCCATCACGGCGCTTCAAAAGCCCCTCTGTCTCACTGAGTTGAGTTCGCAGAACATGGACACTTTCCTCCAGCTCTCTGATGGCGGCATCTCTTGCCCCCAGCATCTCCTCCTTCTTCTTAAGCTCATTTTGCAGCACATTCTCCTCTCCCTCGTAAGCAGACTCCATCTCGGCCATCAAATTCCTGAGCAGATCGATGCCGGACTTGAAATCCTCCAGCTCTTTCAAAAACCCCCATTTTTCGTCTATGGCTGCTCGCCCTGGACTATCGCCCTTTGCCGCCATTAACATGGCCTGTCTCCTCTTCACTTCCTTTAAGGAGTTCAACCTCTTAATTGGAAAACGACTGAAGACCATGGTGAAGCAATTCAGCCAAAATCATGCCAAATATGAGAATCTAAGAAAATGCATTAGTTACAAAGTCTGCAAAAATTTCTGGCAGCTTAACAAACCGACTATTGGTCCAAAATATGTACAAAATACGCCAATTCGCGCCAATCTTGGCCACCTTGCGCCCCATGCTAAACGGCCTTAGCCGACGAGAGCTCGCGTTTCGCTTCCACATTCTCCAGGAAGTCACGCCATTTCGCCTGTACCCTCCGCCGTTCGGCAGGCGTGAAGACGTTGGTCTTCGGAAACTGGTCGCGCCAACTGTAAGGGCGGCACGCATTAATGAGCATGCGTCCCACCGTCAGCTCTCCGGCTCGGCGCTTAGCGGGCGATAAGCGCGGATCGAGGTCCGCAGTCCACGCGTCGTGGATGATGTCCACGGCCGTCGCCGGATCAACTCGCGTGCACATCGCCCACAGAACTTCTTCGAGATTAGTCGGGTCGACGTCGTCGTCGACGGTCACATAGTAACACTTCATATCGCCGTGGCGGAAGCCGGCCGCCGAGATCAGCGCCTGTTTGGCGTGACCGGCATAACGCTGGCGGAGCGCGACAACAGTTAGCAGGCCATTGTTGAAGCCCCAGACGCCAGTGACGTCTGTCACCCCCGAGCGTTCCAAATGCTCCCACACCTGCACATAGGTGGTGATGTTGCTCCAACCGATCGGACGCAGCGGTGGAGCGCCCGCCAGGATCGGTTCGCGCCGGTGGTAAATGCGCTGAATCCGAACCACGCACTCGTCTCCCTCGTGCGTGTAGTAGCCGGGCCACTCACCAAACGGCCCCTCGTGCGCCGCCTCCTCGGACGTCGGCGGGATAAACCCTTCGAGCACGATCTCCGCGCCACTAGGCACGGGCAACCCAGTAAGGGGCAGCCGAACAACCTCCACTGGACTGCCGCGGTACGCCCCGGCGAGCTCGTACTCCGAAGCGCCGAACGGAGGCGACATCGAGGCGGTCAGCCAGGTGACTGGTTCACAGCCCAGCACAACGGCCACCGGCGCGGCGTTCCCCTCGCGCCAATAGCGCTCTACGATAATACGCCCGTGCTTCATCGGGTTGATCCAGAGGCTGATGCGGTCGGGCCGTTGGATCATCGCGCGGTAGATGCCCGCGTTGATCCAATTCTCATCCGGATCGCGAGTGATCACCATGTCCGCGGTGCCGATATAGCGCCCGCCGTCGCCCGTGTGCCAACGGGGCGCGGGGAAGCGCTCGACGTTGACCTCGCCGTCTTGCTGGACACACTCCATAATCGGACCGTCTCTCACCACTGCGGCCGGGATCGGCGCCGAAGCCTTGCGCTTTTCACGCCAGGCGCGGAGGATCTCCAACGGATGGACGTCAAGCGGCAAGTCCATGGCGAGAGCAAAGCGGCGGACGGAGCGGACAAAATTCGAGCAAATGCGGTAGCCCGGCGGATAAGCGGAAAACTTGTCGAATACGAGCATGGGACCGTTTCGCTCAGCCATCAGTTCTGTCAAACAGCCGACGTCTAGATCGAGGTCCGCGCCCTCTACGTACCTCACTTCACCTACACGATCCGCTGCCTTGATGAACTCACCCAAGGATTGATAAGGCATTCCCCGGCCCTCCTAACTGAGCTATCTGATATCGATTTCGCTTTCAG
>VBLN01000037.1:0-16903 GCA_005878685.1 Deltaproteobacteria bacterium
AAATGACAAGAGAAAAATCTATGCAGCGTGTAAAGGCGGGACACGGCGCCAACCGCAAGCTGATTGCTAATGACTTCTTTACAGCTCTTCCAACACCGCTGCGAATAGAAGAGGGACCATGATCTCTAGGTGTCCGGTGAGATGGTATCCCTTGCCGCTTTCCAGTGTGGGGCGATGGACCACATTGGTTAGCGGTCGGTAGTGGGCGATGAAATCGAGGTTGGCGGTGGTGAGGTTGCGCACCGGGTGGCCAAGGTTGCGAGCCAGACTCAACGCCTTTAGGAAAACTTCGGGAAGGATCACTGCTGAGCCGAAATTAAGAAAGACCCCCTGTCCCAGAGACGCCACTGCCGACGTGAGCGTGCGGAAATCTCGAAGGCTTCCTTCCCCTAGGGCCTTGCCATCTACATTGGGGTGCATGTGAATGATGTCTGTTCCGACCGCTACGTGGACGGTGACCGGTACGCCTAGCTTTGCCCCAGCGGCCAGGATGCTGAGCCGACGGTGCGGGAGACGAGCTTTAAGGATCGCTTCGCCGACCGCTGCGCCGATTCCCTGTTGGCGCTCGTAGCCTTCTCTGATGGCTCGGTTCAAGAAGGCACCGGTTTCCTGAGCCATACCAAAACTTCCATCTTGGAGGCTCGCCGCGACGTCTTCAGAAGTCTTACCCATGAAGGCGAGTTCGAAGTCATGGATGATTCCCGCGCCGTTCATCGCCACAGCGCCCACGATCCCCCGCTCCATAAAATCGATAATCAGAGGGCTAAGTCCAACTTTGATTGGGTGCGCGCCCAGGGCCAGGAGAACGGTTTTGTTTCTGCGATGCACCCAGACAATTTTGCGAGCGATCTCTTTAAGGTTTTGTGCAGCGAGGATGTCCGGCAATCCCTGGATAAAGGAACGGAGGCGGAGGCCTTTGTGAACCTTCTTTCCTAAGAGGGATTGTTGGACCTTGCTAAGCCGCGTCCTTGAGGGATAGGTGCTGACCTTTGAGAAGTCGAGGGGGCGAAAGCTTTTTCTCCGCATGAGTTGAAGGTGGCCCGGCTTCAGGCTGAGAAGAGTTTTAGATCGACCATCTCGCAGATGACGTGGCCTACGAGGATGTGGGTCTCCTGAATGCGGGCGGTATTTTTACTGTTAGAGACCCGCAGGAGATGGTCGACCCTCGGGGCCATCTTACCTCCGTCCCCGCCCGTGAGGCCGATGGTGAAAATCTTGAGCTTCTTACAAACCTCAATGGCCGCAAGGACATTGGCGGCATTGCCACTCGTGGAAATAGCCAAGGCCACATCCCCTTCCTTCCCCAGGGCCTTGAGCTGCTTGGCGAAGATCTCTTTGTAATCGTAGTCGTTCGCGATGCTGGTAATGGCCGAAGTGTCGGTGGTGAGAGCCAAGGCGGGCAGCGGAGGCCTCTCAATCCGAAAGCGGTTCACGAATTCAGCGGCGATGTGTTGCGCGTCGGCGGCGCTGCCGCCGTTGCCGAACGTGAGCAGTTTGTTGCCGCCGAGAAAGGCCTGGGCGATGAGGTCGATGACGGCAACCAGGGTGTCGAGATTCTCCTTAAGGAAGGCTCTCTTTGCATGGATGCTTTCCTCGAAGGCTTTGGCAATGGCATCTTTCATAAGATTCTTTTGGGGTTATGCAACCTGCGGCGCTTGAGAGAATTTCCCGGGAACCTATCCTGTGTCTTCTACCACATGGGTCCGGGGCGGTAAAGCAGGATTACCTCTGGAAGAATCGTCGAAGCGACTAAGCAAGGTCTCTCTTGCCGTAGCCGAGAGAGAAGTCTTTAAACACTAGTCTTTACTGCCGGCGCGCCGCCCTTCAAGGTCGCCTCCGCTACCTCAGCAAGCAGGCGGTCGTTCTCATGGTTCAAGGCATAGACTCTGAACTGGACCACCGTGGATGGAATGAACTCAAAGAGCTCAGAGAGTGACTCCTTTGTGAGATGTAAATCTGCTTCTTGCCCATGGAAAAGGGATTTTCGGGCCTGGGATCCTGAATCGCCATATCGACCCGAAAGGTGAGATCGTGAACGGAAGCGGGAAGCGCGGATCGGATACGCTTCTCCCAGTCCGTGTCCTGAATGAGCGAGACGCCGTATCGGAGCTCATTCAAGGAGAGCGTCCGATCATAAGCCATCTTCCATTTGATGTCCCGGCGCAGAATTCTTTGCCATTCTTGGGCCAGAAGTTCATTGGGTTGTTTGCTACGACGCCATCGAGAGACCTCTTCCAAAAGCGACCAGTCGGTGAGCCGGAGATATTCTTCCATGTGCTCCAAAGGATTTCCGGGGAAGATCCTCCGCATAGTCTCAGGAAAGATCTCCCTTAGGTGGAGGTCGATGGCGCGGGTTGTCCGATGATAATAGACATTGGTATAGAGGTAGAGCCGGGCATTCAGAAACATGGTGAGGGCACCGTTGCCAGCCTTATGAAGAGTCAGTCCTTTGGGTGAAAAGAAAGTGTAGTGGATCAGCCGCTCGCGGTCGATCGGTCCCACCGCCACGCCGCACATGTATGAATCCCGGGAGACGTAATCGAGGTTGTCGAAGGTGAAGATCCCGCCGGTGAGGGGCTGAAGGAGCCTTACCCATTTGGGTTTGTGCTGATCCTCTTGGCCATTCTTTTTGATGGGGAAGGCGATATCTTCCGGCCTTAACTCCTCCCCTGGTGCAAAGGAACCGCTGGGGCTACGCCGTAGTTGCGAGATCAGGTCGCCAAGCTTTGCTTGGATGATCGTCTGGCTTATATCCTCATGCGTGATTTTGAAGTCGGCCAAAAAATTGTCATCGAAAAAGTGGCCGAACGGGCCATGGCCGACATCGTGGAGGAGCCCGGTGATTCTCATGTATTCCTCAATCAACGAAGCTGAAGGGCAATCCTTCCCTAGAACTCGCTTGAGTGATGGGTAAAGGTGCTTAGCGAACTCCCCCGCAAGGTGCATGGCTCCCAGAGAATGTTGAAATCGGCTGTGCTCCGCGGAGGGGTAGACCCAGCGGGCGCTTTGGAGTTGGTAGATATAGCGCAGCCGCTGGACCCAAGGAGAATCGATAATATCTTTCTCTGTTGCTTCGCCCTTTTTTTGCGGCACCGTGAATTGGATATAGCGGTGAATGGGGTCGGCCACTAGGGCTGTCCCCTCGTACTCGGCTTCTGTCATCGCCGTCATTTTTAGATCTCGAAGAGCACTTGGGCCGTCCACTGCTCGCCGGTCTTTTCCATCCGGCTTTGATGATAGGCCACCGAGCGGATTTCCCGCTGGATCTCGTGTCGATCTGGATCGAACTTTTCCCCGCTCACCTCCGCTCGGACGTAGTTGTCTTTGGCCTCACGGACTTTGAATTCTTTCAAAAGATAGCCACTACCCTGATACAGGTAGAGCAGCTCACGCATCCAATTCACCATGAGATCATCCCGATCCACCCCTTCGACCTCTAGCGGCAGGCGATCGCCGATTTGCACCTTCTCGACGTCGGTCATCAGATCAAACAGGGCAAAGCCGGAGTTGGCGAAGAGCTCAGCTTGAGTCTGGCCAAAGACCCTAATCAACAAGTCCGAGGAACGGTTCAAAATGCGATATCTCTTCTGCTCATCCATGGTTGGCTTCAGCTTCGCTGCTTTCTTTGAGACTTTCCGTCTGTTTTTTATCGAGAGTGGGCTCTAGACTGTTGAGCTCCTCTTGCAAGCGTCTTCTAATTTGCGGCTGATCACAACAGTCAACGCAGGTGATAATGTCCACTGGCTGCGTTAGTTTGAGATAGTGGAGCGAGGGCGCGTCTTCTTTCGGATTCTTGAGGAATACCCACTCTGTTTGGCCTGTGTGCAGCACATAGTAATCAACCCGGTATCCCCTTTGTGTGTGTCGCGTCTCTTTTACCTCGCGGCTACAGTGGGAGCACTGCATAGGGCGTCCTTTATAAGCGATTGATCAGGCTGGCTGCGAAGCCCGCGCCAAAGCCATTGTCAATATTCACCACCGTGACTCCGGCAGCACAGGAATTAAGCATGCCTAAAAGTGCGGCAATGCCGTGGAAGCTAGCCCCATACCCCACGCTCGTGGGAACAGCGATCACCGGCTTGTCAATCAATCCGGCCACCACGCTGGGCAGTGCCCCCTCCATTCCTGCGACAACCACAAGGACGGAGGCTGAAGCAAGCTTGAGGCGGCTCTCCAGGAGTCGATGGATCCCGGCCACACCGACATCGAAGAGTCGCTCCACCCGGTTCCCCATCAGCTCTGCCGTTAACGCGGCTTCCTCGGCTACGGAAATATCCGACGTCCCGGCGCACACAACCAGGACCAGACCCTTGCCCCTGATGCGGATGGGCTCCGTAGTCCAGGTTGCCGCGCGCGCTTCGGGATGGTAGCGAAGCGGTTTGAGCTGTTTTCTTAGCTGAGCCATCTTTTCATGCGAGAGGCGGGTAATGAGCACATTCGTCCTTTGCCTTCGCAGTGTGCGACTAATAGCGGCGATCTCGGCGGGGGCTTTTCCTTCTCCCATGATGACTTCGGGAAATCCTTGCCTTAGGGCGCGGTGATGGTCCACCTTGGCAAAACCCAAATCCTCGAAGGGTAGATGCCGCAGCCGATCGAGTGCCCGTTGGACAGGGACCCTTCCCGTCCGCACTCCCCTTAGCAGCTCCTCTAAAAGCTTCAAATCCATCTAGTTTTACCGTCAACCGATAGGGGAGAATATATCTACTTTTGCCATAGCAAGTAGGAGTGGATCGAGGTTAGCGTCTGACTTTGAAATGATCGTAACCCACCGGAGGAATGGCCAGAGGTTGTCCCTTGCTGTTGATCACTCTTATCCCTTGGTCTGCAGGAACGCATTTGCCGATATGGGTTACGGGCACGCCCATGCGTCTCTTTGCCTTTTCCAGACGCGACCGATGATGCGATCTAAGAGAAAAAAGGAGCTCGTAATCCTCCCCTCCTGCAAGGGCATAGAAAAGTCCGGCCTTCCCTGCAGCTGAGCGATAAGCTCGGGACAGGGGCAAGGCCTCTTGCCAAATGACCGCGCCAATACCGCTGGCCTTGCATAGATGGCCCAGATCCTGAAGCAATCCGTCGCTAACATCGATCATCGCCTTGGCTAATCGCTCTTTGGCTAGAGTCAGTCCTGCTTTCAGGCGGGCCGTCGGAAAATGGTGGCGCGAGATAAGAAAGGCAGCATCTTTCCCGGCTTTGCTTTTTTTTCTCCTTAGTAGTTCGAGTCCTAGGGTAGCGTCTCCTAAAGTTCCGGTCACATACAGGTCATCTCCTGCTTTCCCGCCGCCTCGTGTGATCGCTCCATAAGGGGCATGCCCGACCAAAGAGGCGCTGATGAAAAAACGTTCGGAGAGGCTGGTATCCCCTCCGACCAGCGAAACGCCGCTTTGGACAGCCAGCGTCCGAATGCCGCGGTAGAATTTTTCTATATTCTCTGTTTTGAAGTCAACAGGAATGCCGAGAGAGAGAGTCAGGTAGGCTGGGCGTCCGCCCATCGCTGCCAGGTCGCTTAAGTTCACCGCCAGGGTTTTGTAGCCCAGGCCGTAAAATGAGGTCCATCTAAAGTCAAAATGGATTCCTTCAATGAGCAGGTCTGACGTGATGAGAAACGAGCGGCCCTCGCACTCGACCCACGCAGCATCATCCCCTATTCCCAGACGAACACCGCGGCCCTTTGGAGTGACCTTGCGAATCCTCTCAATCAGGCCGAACTCCCCTAGCTCGCTAAGTTTCATCTAGGCGGTCAAGGGAACGGCCCTTTCTCTCCGCACTCTCTCTCGCGCCTTCTCCTTCTTCTTTCCCCTCGGACCTTTGGCCGACTTTGGGTTCCTTTCTAAGAGCATCGCGCTGGCCGCGCTTCGCACCTGAGCCTTGCTCAGAAGGGCGACTTTCAGTACTTCCGACATATACTTGACGGGAACAATTGTGAGTTTGCGTCGGAGCTGCTTGGGAATCTCTTCCAAATCTTTCTGATTTCTATCGGGAATGATGATGGTGTTGATCCCCGCTCGAAAGGCGGCCAAGCACTTTTCTTTCAAGCCGCCAATGGGTAGGACTCTTCCGCGCAGGGTGATTTCCCCGGTCATCGCCACATCGCGGCTCACCGGCCGTTTGGTCAAAGCAGAGATCAGGGAGGTCGCCATGGTGATTCCCGCCGATGGTCCATCCTTGGGAATTGCGCCTGCAGGAACATGGATGTGGATGTCAAGTTTATGGTAAAAATCCCCCTCGATGCCGAGCTTCTTTCCTTGGGAGCGCGCATAGCTTAAGGCGGCTTGGGCGGACTCTTTCATCACGTCGCCCAACTGGCCAGTGAGAGTCAGGTTGCCTCGACCCTTGGAGAGGGAGGACTCTACGTAGAGCACTTCTCCCCCTGTGCTGGTCCAGGCAACACCGGTAGCAACGCCGATTTCGTGCTGCTCCTGCTCGGTTTCAGGAATGAATTTTGGCGGCCCTAAGAACAGATGGAGGTTAGCCCGTGTGACGCGAGTGAGCTCTTTTTTACCCTCTGCGATCTTGCGTGCGACCTTGCGGCAGATTGAGGCGATCTCCCGCTCCAGGTTTCTCAGTCCGGCCTCTTTCGTGTATTGCGCGATCATGCGCAATACGGCGTCATCGGAGACCTCCAGGTTGCTACCTGAGATGCCGTTGTCCCCCAGTTGCCGCGGGATGAGAAATTTGCGCGCAATTTCCAGTTTCTCTTCATTGGTGTACCCTGAGAGCTGAAGGACCTCCATCCGATCCGCCAAAGCCGGCGGAACAGGGTCGAGCAGATTGGCGGTGCAGATGAAGAGGACGTTGGAAAGATCAAAAGGCAAGTTGAGATAGTGGTCGCTGAAGGCATGATTCTGCTCCGGATCTAACACCTCAAGGAGCGCGGCAGATGGATCCCCACGAAAATCCGCTCCGACCTTGTCGATCTCATCGAGCATGAAGACCGGATTGTTAGAGCCCGCCTGTTTGATTCCCTGAATGATCCTGCCCGGAAGGGCGCCGACATAGGTCCGCCTGTGACCACGGATTTCCGCTTCATCGCGGATTCCACCTAGGGAGATTCTGACAAAGTTTCTGCCGAGGGCGCGAGCGATCGATTTTCCTAGAGAGGTCTTCCCGACGCCAGGAGGCCCGACAAAACAGAGAATCGGGCCTTTGATCTTTCGTCGGAGCTTGTTGACGGCCAGATATTCAAGGATGCGCTCCTTAATCTTTTCCAAGTTGTAGTGATCTACGTCCAGGACGTCTTTCGCTTTCTGGATGTCGAGATTATCCTTGGTTTTTTTGCTCCAAGGCAGCTCCACCAGCCAGTCCAGATAAGTACGAACCAGTGCGGCTTCGGAGGATTCCGGATGCATCTGTTCCAGCCGCTTCAGTTGCTTGTCCGCCTCCTTTTTCACCTCTACAGGCATCTTTGCCTTCTCGATTTGCTTTTTAAGCTCGTTGATCTCCTCGGTTCGTTCATCCCCCTCTCCCAACTCTTGCTGGATTTGCTTGAGCTGCTCCCGCAGGAAATAGTCTCGCTGGGTCTTGCTCATCTCCTCCTTGGCCTGATTCTGGATGCGGGCCTGCATGGTCGAAAGCTCAAGTTCACGGGTGAGCAGTTCATTGACCTTCTTTAGGCGAGCGAGAGGGTCGAAAATCTCCAGTATGCCTTGGCTTTCTTCAATCTTGAGCCGCAAGTTCGAGGCGACCAAATCGGCCAACACCCCGGGGTCACTGATGTTGTCCGTAACCATGACGATTTCCGGTGGAAGGTTCTTGAGGTTTAAGATCTGTTCAATCTTTTCCTTCGCACTCCTCATTAGGGCCTCTACCTCAATGGAGACCTCGGGCGGGGCTGCCTCAACCACCTTGCGGATCTTCACTTCGAAGAAGGGCCGGTCGCGCAGATAATCTCCGATCTCTGCTTTCGACAGCCCCTGGACCAATATCTTCACTCGACCATCAGCCAGCTTAAGCATCCGCATGATCGACGCGACGGTTCCCACTCGGTAAATGTCATCGCGAGCGGGGTTGTCTTCGGCTGCGTTCTTTTGCGCTACCAGGAAGATCAACCGGTCCCGCGCGAGCGCTTCCTCGACCGCCCGGATGGAGATGTCTCTGCCGACGAAGAGGGGAAGCATCATGTAGGGGTAGATGACGATGTCCCGAATGGGCAATAGAGGGAGCGTATCAGGGATTTCCACCTGGGAACCCTTTCCTTCTTGGCCCTCAACATTCCATTCGACTTGATTCATAGGGTTTGATTCCTTTTGTACAGTTAATCACACTGGGTGCGGAGGTTCAATGAAAATTTTGACCCCGGAGGGCCAAGGAATAGGAACGGAGTATAGCGATAGGTCTTAGCCAAATATTTGCTTGACTTTTTCGAAAAAGCCCTTTGAGAGAGGATGAACTTCCTCTCCCCCGACTTCCGCGAACTCCTTCAAGAGATCCTTCTGCCGGGGCGTCAGATGAGTGGGCGTCTCAACAACGATGCGCACGTGCTGATCTCCCTGATGATATCCTTGGATATCTCTGATGCCCTTGCCTTTTAAGCGGAAGACTCTTCCTGATTGGGTCCCCGAAGGGATTTTCATCTTGACTTTTCCCTCCAAGGTGGGCACTTCAATCTCGGTGCCCAAGGCCGCCTGGACAAAACTGATCGGGACATCGCAGATGATATCCAAGCCATCGCGGACGAATAGAGGATGAGGTTCGACATCAATGACGACATAAAGATCCCCGGGCGTTCCACCCGCCAGAGCGACCTCTCCCTCTCCTCTGAGTTTAAGCCGGGCGCCATTATCGACGCCAGCTGGAATCTTGATGCTTAGCGTGTGGGACTTGCGCACCCGGCCCGCGCCATTACAAGATTCACAGGGGTCGCTAATAATGGTCCCCTGCCCGCGACATTGGTTGCAAGGCCGCGAGATGTTGAAGAAACCTTGTTGAAAACTCACTTGACCTTTGCCCCGGCAAGTTGGGCAGCTTTTTGGGGAAGTGCCAGGCTTGGCTCCGTTCCCATGGCAACGGTCGCATAGACTTTGTCTTGGGACTTTGATTTTTTTTTCTGTGCCAAAGGCGGCTTCTTCGAAGCTGATGGTTAGATTATAGCGGAGGTCTTCGCCTCGTGAGCGCGTATGCCTTCGCGACGTTCCACTGCCGAAGAACTCTCCGAAAATATCGCCAAAAATGTCTTCAAAGCCGGCCGAAAAGTCAAAACCACCTCTGAACGGACCTCCATCTCCGAAGGCGGCGTGGCCGAATTGATCGTACTGGGCCCTTTTTTGCGGGTCCATTAGGACCTGGTAGGCCTCGGAGATCTCCTTAAATTTCTCTTCCGCTTGCCTGTTCTCAGGGTTCCGGTCAGGATGATACTTCAACGCCAGTTTCCGGTAAGCCTTTTTGAGCTCATCCTCACTGGCATTTCGACCAACGCCCAGCAGTTCGTAATAGTCCTTTTTCTCGTTCAACCGCAACCCTCTTCTAAAAATCTCTCCATAACGAGAAAGCCCCTCTCCTCAACCGGCAGAGGAGCAGGGGCCTTCTGTCAGAAATTTTTAAGTGGACTCTACGTCCACTCCTCTAGTCCTTGACCTCCGTAAAATCCGCATCGACCACGTCCTCTTTTTTCTTATCTGCCCCGTCCGCCTCATTCGCAGATGACTGCTGCTGCGTTGAAGACTGCTGCTGCGTTGAAGACTGCTGCTGCGAGGCTTTGGCATACATCACCTCTGCCAGCTTGTGAGAGGAGCGAGTAAGCTCATCAGCCGCAGCGCGGATCTCCTGGACGTCCTGACTCTCCAGCGCCTTTTTAGCTTTTCCCAGCGCCGCTTCGATGTTTTCCTTGACCCCGGCATCCAATTCGCCACCGTAGTCCTTAAGTGACTTCTCCGTCGAGTAGATGAGCGAATCGAGTTGGTTGCGGGCTTCGACCGTCTCCTTGCGCTGCTTATCCTCAGCGGCGTGCGCCTCTGCGTCTTTGACCATCTGCTTGATCTCTTGTTCGCTAAGGCCGCTGGATGCAGTGATCTTAATCGATTGTTCTTTCCCCGTCCCGAGGTCCTTCGCCGAGACATGGACGATCCCGTTGGCGTCGATGTCGAAGGTCACCTCAATCTGCGGCATTCCTCTCGGAGCCGGAGGAATTCCTACCAGGTCGAATTGACCTAGAAGCTTATTGTGCGCCGCCATCTCCCTTTCACCTTGAAAGACGCGGATGGAGACAGCGGTCTGGTTGTCTTGGGCCGTCGAGAAGATCTGGCTCTTGCGAGTGGGGATGGTCGTGTTGCGTTCGATCAGCTTAGTGAAGACGCCGCCCAACGTCTCGATTCCCAGAGACAGCGGAGTCACATCTAGCAGCAGCACATCCTTGACCTCCCCCTTCAGCACGGCTGCCTGAATGGCTGCGCCCACCGCGACCACCTCATCCGGGTTGACCCCCTTGTGCGGATCTTTGCCGAAGATCTTCTTTACCCGCTCTTGCACCGCGGGCATTCGCGTCATTCCTCCGACCAGGATGACTTCATTGATGTCGCTTGGGCTCAACCCTGCATCCTTTAAGGCTTGACGGCAAGGGGCTTCGGTTCTATCGATCAAGTCGCCGCACAACGCCTCGAGTTTGGAGCGAGTCAACTTCATGTTGAGGTGCTTCGGCCCATTCTGATCGGCAGTAATGAAGGGAAGATTGATATCTGTCTCCATGGAAGAAGAGAGCTCGCATTTGGCCTTTTCCGCTGCCTCCTTCAGACGCTGCAGGGCCATCCGGTCCTTGCGCAAATCGATCCCTTGGTCCTTCTTGAACTCGTCGGCTAGATAGTCGATTACCCTCTGGTCAAAGTCCTCTCCGCCAAGGAAAGTATCTCCATTCGTCGCTTTGACCTCAAATACGCCGTCGCCGAGCTCCAGGATGGAGATGTCGAAAGTTCCGCCGCCCAGGTCAAAGACGGCGATCTTCTCATCCTTCTTTTTGTCCAGTCCATAGGCCAAGGAGGCAGCTGTGGGCTCATTGATAATTCGGAGCACGTTCAACCCCGCAATACGACCCGCGTCCTTAGTCGCTTGCCTCTGGCTGTCATTGAAATAGGCGGGGACCGTGATCACGGCTTCGGTTACCTTCTCGCCCAGGTAATCTTCGGCGGTCTGCTTCATCTTCTGGAGAATGAATGCGGATATCTCCGCCGGACTATAGCGTTTTCCTCGGATTTCCACCCAGGCGTCCCCATTGTCTGCCCGGACGACTTTGTAGGGCAGGACCTTCATCGCCTTCTGCACCAGCGGGTCGTCGTAACGCCGTCCGATGAGCCGCTTTACGGCGGAGATCGTATTCTCCGGATTGGTGATTGCCTGTCTCCTGGCAATCTGTCCAACCAGCCGCTCTCCGCTGTCGGAAAAAGCGACTACGGAGGGGGTAGTGCGGCTTCCCTCAGAATTAGCGATAACATTAGGATCGCCTCCCTCCATGATGGCGACACAAGAATTCGTCGTTCCCAGATCAATTCCGATAACTTTTGACATTTTTTATCTCCTCAAAAACGATCCTCAATTAGCAGTGATTTAATCATCCCTCTAGGCCTTTTCAACCTCTGCTTTATCCTCTTTTTTTCTCTTTTGTTTCAGAGTTCTTAGACACGCTCACCAAGGAAGGACGCAGCAGACGATCGACCAGGTAATAGCCCTTATGGTGCTCGGCTACAACGGTGTTGGGTTCGTGCTCGTCGCTTTCAACTTGGGCTATTGCTTCATGCTTTTCTGGATCAAATGTCTCACCCATAGCGGATATTTGTGTCACTCCATATTTACTCAAGACTTCGACGAGAGACTTAAGGACCATTTCAACTCCCTCCACGAGAGGCTTACCGTTCCCTCCTCCCTTTGCATGCTCGACTGCCCGCTCCAGATTGTCTAGGATCGGCAGAAGGTCTTTGATGAGGGTCTCATTGGCATAACGAATGGCTTCTCCCTTTTCCCGAGCCATTCTTTTCTTGAAGTTTTCGAGTTCCGCTACTTGGCGAAGAAATTGGTCGTAGTTCTGCTTTGCCTCCAGTTCCTTCGCCTCTAGCTGCTGGCGAAGCTGTTCCAGCTCTAGGGTGGAAGGCGGTTTTACCTCTTCGGTTTCGGAAGAGTCCCTATAGTTTTCGTCTTCGACATCAGTTCCGATGGGTTCGTTGTCTCTTTTGCGTGTTTTATCCATTTCGATTGGTCCTTAAATACGTGCAAAAAATTTAAGCACCCATCCTCTTTTTGTCAACGTTTTTTTTAAAAGGTCCTCTATGAAAAACCTGTTGATTTTTAAGGGGTTTGCGTGTTTCTATGAAAAATGCTAAATCTTCTTACAAAAGCGCAACGGCACCCGTGCATTCATTCTGCCTAACCCCTGCTATAGTGCTCCGTTCGTGGCCCTTTGGCGAGTCTGATAAGATTGTTTCCTTTCTCACTGAAGGTTACGGCAAACTTAACGGCATTGCCAAAGGCGCGAAGCGGTCTCGAAAGAGGTTTGTTAACACGCTGGAGCCGTTCTCCCTGGTTAGTTTGACCTTCAAGGACCGGACCCATAGAAGTTTAGCATTTGTTCATGCCTGCGACTTAGTTCGGCCTTTTAGAAATCTAACCACGAGCCTCGAAAAGATTGCTTACGCCTCTTACATCCTGGAAATCACGGAGGGACTTACCGCGGAGCGCGAGGAGAATCGGGCACTTTTCGAGCATTTGAGAGAAGGCTTAATCTTCCTGGAAGAAAAAGAACCTTCTCTTTCATTCCTTACCTTTTTTGAGTTGCGACTCCTAAAATTGTCAGGTTACCAGCCGGCGTTGCAATACTGTCGTCGCTGCGGAAGGAGTTGGGCGTCCGATTTTCAGACGCAGTGGCGCTTTAGCCCGCGCGACGGCGGCGTCCTTTGCGAGTCTTGTTCCAGTCTTAGGAAAGAAGTCATCCCTCTGTCCTCCGACGCGCTGAAGGCGTTGGCAAATCTTCAGGGAGCGAACAGCCTCTATTCGCCTCAACTTCCTCTTCCTTCAGTTGCTCTCAAGGAAGGTCTGTTTGTTCTTCTTCGGTTTATTCAATTTCTAATGAATAAGGAGTTGAAATCGGCGCCATTCCTTGATGCTTTCTCCTTCGCGTGAGTTTTTCGGGTCGGTTGGGTTGAAAAAAATCGTCAGAAGTCGTATCGGGTTGAACTAATGGCTAAACAAAAGAAATACGTTTACTCCTTTGGTGGTGGGAAAGCCCAGGGAAAGGCAACTATGCGAGGCCTTTTAGGAGGGAAAGGGGCGGGCCTGCACGAGATGACCCGGGTGGGTATTCCTGTTCCCCCGGGCTTCACCATAACGACAGATATTTGCACTTACTTTTATGCGCGTCAGCTTCACTATCCAAAGGGGCTGGAAAAGGAAGTCGTAGCGGCGCTTCATGGGGTGGAAAAAATTCTGGGCCGCCGCTTTGGCGATCCCGCCAACCCCTTGTTGGTCTCGGTCCGCTCAGGGGCGCGTGAATCGATGCCCGGGATGATGGACACGATTCTAAATCTTGGCCTCAACGATCAGACGGTTCAGGGACTGATCGCCCGCACGCAGAACCCCCGCTTTGCCTACGATTGCTACCGTCGCTTTGTCCAGATGTACGGTGATGTGGTCTTGGGGCTTAAGCCGCAGGAAAAGCACGAGCGAGATCCCTTTGAGGTCATTCTTGAGCATAAAAAAGAGTCGCGCCGTGTCCGGTTCGATACGGACCTTACGGCTGAGGATCTCAAGGAACTTGTCGCCGCATTCAAAGCGGAGATCAAAACGAAACTATCAAAAAGCTTTCCTGAAGATCCGCTTGAGCAACTATGGGGCGCTATCGGGGCAGTATTTGGCTCATGGAACAACGAGCGAGCGAAGGCCTATCGCGATCTTTACCATATTCCACATTCCTGGGGGACTGCAGTCAATGTGCAGGCGATGGTCTTTGGCAACATGGGGAACGATTGCTCTACCGGTGTCGCCTTTACACGGGATCCGGCGACAGGCGAGAAGCGTTTTTATGGCGAGTTTCTCGTCAACGCCCAGGGCGAGGATGTCGTGGCTGGAGTGCGCACGCCGCGGCCGATTGCGGAGCTAAAGGAAGTGATGCCTCAAGCTCATCGGGAGCTTGAGCGTACCTGCAAGATCCTTGAGGGACATTACAAGGAGATGCAGGACATTGAGTTTACGATCGAAAAAAGCAAGCTGTGGCTGCTCCAGACGCGTGCCGGCAAGCGAACCGGTTTTGCGGCTGTTCGCATCGCTGTAGACATGGTCGAGGAGCGTATTCTCTCTAAAGAGCAGGCGCTGCTCCGGATCGAGCCGGATCAACTGAATCAGCTTCTTCGGCCGATCTTCGATCACGAGGACAAGCAACGTGCGGCGCGGGAAGGGCGCATCCTCGCGAAAGGGCTGCCGGCAGGACCGGGAGCGGCAACCGGTCGCATCGTGTTCCATGCGGAAGATGCTGAGGCTTGGAGGAAGCGCGGCGAGCGGGTCGTTCTTTGCCGGGTCGAGACGAGCCCCGACGACATCCGGGGCATGGCCGCGGCAGAAGGTATCCTGACTGCGCGCGGCGGGATGACGTCGCATGCGGCTCTCGTGGCACGACAGATGGGCAAAGTCTGTGTGGTGGGCTGTGAGGCTCTTCAAATCGACTATGCGGCGCGGGAAATGCGGGTTGGAAAAGCCCGGTTGAAAGAGGGAGATTGGATTTCCATCGACGGAACCACAGGTGAGGCCATCCAAGGCGAGGCTCGGACCATTCCTTCCGAGGCACTGCAGGTTTTGATTGAAAGAACCTTGGATCCGAAGGCCTCTCGTGTGTACCAGCAGTTTGCCAAGCGCATCAGATGGGCGGATGCGACACGGAAGATCGGCGTACGCACCAACGCGGATCAGCCGGACCAGGCGCAGATCTCGATGGCCTTTGGCGCCGAGGGGATAGGGCTGTGCCGCACGGAGCACATGTTCTTCGAGGGAGAGCGCATCCGAGCGGTGCGCGAGATGATCTTAGCCGAGGATGAAGCGGGTCGCCGTCAGGCGTTGGCTAAGCTCCTTCCGATGCAAAAGAAAGATTTTAAGGGGATCCTCGACACCATGGGGAAACTCCCCGTGACCATTCGTACGTTAGACCCTCCTTTACACGAGTTTCTGCCCAAGACAGAAGAAGAGATCGTCGAGCTTGCCGACAGCATGCGCGTTCCGGCTGAAGCGCTCAGAGACAAAGTCAAGCTCCTGCATGAGTTCAACCCTATGCTCGGCCACCGAGGCTGTCGCCTAGGTATCTCCTATCCAGAGATCACGGAGATGCAGGCCCGAGCTATCTTTGAAGCAGCATGTGAACTGCGCCGCGAGGGTAAAAATCCGTTCCCCGAGATCATGATTCCTTTAGTCGGATCCCTTGCGGAGTTGCATATGCAGCGTGAAATCGTTGAGCGTGTGGCGCGCGAGACGATGAAGAGTTACAACGTCAAAGTCAGATATCTTGTTGGCACCATGATTGAGCTTCCGCGTGCTTGCCTGTTGGCGGATGAGATCGCCCGGGAGGCGGAGTTTTTTTCCTTTGGAACAAACGATTTGACGCAAACATGTTTAGGCCTTTCACGCGATGATGCGGGCAAGTTTCTGCCCAGGTATGTGACCCTTGGCCTGCTTCCGGAGGATCCCTTTGTGAGCCTCGATGAGGATGGGGTTGGTGGCCTGATGCGGATTGCGGTGAGCAAAGGACGAAAGACGCGCAAGGATCTTGAGCTAGGCATCTGCGGCGAACACGGCGGTGACCCGAAGTCTGTGGTTTTCTGCCACGAGATAGGCTTGGATTATGTCAGTTGTTCTCCGTATCGCGTTCCCGTGGCCAAGCTGGCGGCCGCCCAGGCTGCTCTGCACGAAAAATCTCAAGGCTTTTCCCGCACATAGTTCGTCGCGCTAAGTTGACACCATAAGCAATTTCTACGATAATCCAATCCTCTTAAGAGGATTTCATGGAACCTCGCATAGCTGAGCTTTTGGTTCGGGGGGGCATCGTTACCCGGGAGCAGCTCCGAGAGGCTCTGGACAAGGAGAAGAAGAACGGCTCCAACCTTGTTCAGGAGCTTGTGCAGCTCGGGTTTACCACTGAAGCCAATCTCACCGACTTCCTCGCCAAACAGTTTGGCATCGAGAAGGTCGAACTGGATCTTGAACAGATTGAAGAATCGGTTTTCAATCTACTTCCCCCCCAGATCATTCAAAAACATAAGATCTTTCCGGTCCGACTCGTCGGCTCGACTCTGACCGTGGCCATGACGGACCCGACCGATCTCATTGCAATCAACGAGGTGAAGTTTATCACAGGCTACGGAGTGCGGGTCGTCTTAGCCTCAACTTCGGCTATTAAGAGAATCCTGGACCAGCGCTTTGGCGGGGTCAGTTATGACGAGGTCTTCAAGAAGTTCGGCGATGGCGAGATGGAGGTGATCCACGAAAGGGAGGAAATCAATCTTCAGGACCTCGAGCAGGCTACGAATGAAGCTCCTGTGGTTACGCTGGTCAATGCCGTTTTGTCTGATGCAGCGAGACGCGGAGCCAGCGATATTCATATCGAGCCTTACGAAAAGGTGTTTCGGATACGGTTCCGCATCGATGGGGTATTGCACGAGATTATGAACCCCCCGCAGAAACTTAAGAACCCTTTGCTCTCGCGTCTGAAAGTGATGGCTGACCTCGATATCGCCGAGAGGCGACTGACTCAGGATGGGCGAATCAAGCTGAAGATGGGCGCCGGAAAGGAGTTGGATATTCGAGTTTCCGTGCTGCCGACGCTCTTTGGGGAAAAGATCGTCATGCGTCTCCTGGACAAGTCGAACCTTCAGCTGGATATGTCCAAACTCGGCTTTGATCCTAAGACCCTCAGTGATTTTCAGGAGGCGATCCATAAGCCCTACGGCAT
>VBLN01000037.1:17023-21787 GCA_005878685.1 Deltaproteobacteria bacterium
GAAAACCACAGACTTCGGGTCACCGCCGTGTTCGCCGCAGATGCCTAGCTCAAGATCCTGACATCATCATGGTGGGGGAGGTTCGGGATTTAGAAACGGCTCAGATTGCCGTAAAGGCAGCCCTCACCGGCCATCTTGTTCTCAGTACCCTCCATACCAACGACGCACCCTCGACCGTGGACCGTTTAATCAATATGGGCGTAGAAACCTTCTTGCTCACTTCTTCGATCAATCTGATTGCGGCCCAGAGGCTGGTTCGAAAGATCTGCAGCAGCTGCAAGGTGCCGGTGGAAGTCGCCCCGGAGGCTCTGATCAATATCGGCGTCGATCCTGTAGAGGTCAGCGGAGGGTTCCCCACCTTTTGTGGCAAGGGTTGCCCCAATTGTAATCAAACCGGGTATAAGGGGCGGATAGCTATTTATGAGGTGATGGTCATGTATGAATCGCTGAAGGAGATGGTCCTTAGGGGGGCGTCGGTTGCTGAGCTGAAGCGGGAGGCTGTGAAGTTGGGGATGAGCACCCTCAGAATGAGTGCCCTTCAAAAGGTCCGAGAGGGGCAAACGACTATCGAGGAGACCGTGCGGGTCACCGACTCCGACAAAGGCTTTGCGTCGGTTTTCTCTCTGGACGTGTAGGGGCTGGACCCCGAGAAAGTGTAGCTAGGAGGTTTTATGGCGGTCTTTGTGTGGGAAGGGAGAACTTCCCAGGGAAAGATCATGAAGGGCGAGACAGAAGCTGTCAGTCAGCAGGCTGTCATCGCCTGGCTGAGAGGCCAACGCATCCAACCTATCCCTGCGAGGATCCGCGAAAAGGGAAAGGGGTTGGAAAAAGAGATAAAGATTCCTGGTTTTGGGCCTAAGGTCAAGGACCATGACTTGATGGTCTTCACGCGTCAATTCGCCACCATGATCGATGCCGGTCTTCCTATAGTTCAGAGTCTCGATATTTTGAGCCAACAGACAGAGAACAAGCTCTTAAAGAGCACTCTTCAAACGATTCGGCGGGACGTCGAGAGCGGCTTCACGCTTGCTGATGCGTTGAGGAAGCATCCGAAAATCTTCGATGACCTCTATGTCAACATGGTTTCAGCAGGAGAAGAGGGGGGCGTCTTGAACAGCGTTCTCAATCGGGTGGCTGTCTTCATCGAGAAGGCCAATAAGCTGAAGAAAAAAGTCAAAGGTGCGATGATTTATCCCGCCACCATCATCGGAGTCGCGGTGATCGTGGTCGCTATCTTGCTCATCTACGTCATCCCGGTGTTTGCGGAGCTCTA
This sequence comes from Deltaproteobacteria bacterium, assembly GCA_005878685.1. Classification (GTDB taxonomy): domain Bacteria; phylum Desulfobacterota; class Binatia; order UBA9968; family UBA9968; genus DP-36. Next base: position 18,297 of record VBLN01000037.1, read on the forward strand.
TGGGAGTATGGGTAAAGCCCTGCCGGCTCCCACCCAAATTACGATCAATATCAGCAACTGGGTTCGCGCCTACATCGTTTACCTAGTACTCGTGCTCATTGGTATCGGCGTAGCGGTCTCTACGTATTACAAAACGGAGAACGGGAGGGTGACGATTGACGGGATTCTGCTTAGGCTGCCGGTGGTAGGGGACCTTCTGCGCACAGTCGCGGTGGCCCGTTTCTCACAGAACATGTCGATCCTCTTGAGTTCCGGCGTACCTATCCTGGACGGTCTGGCGATTACCTCCAGGACGGCTGGGAACAAGGTTGTGGAGCAAGCGATTATGGCCGCTCGCGTCAGCATCAGCCAGGGGAAAACTGTCGCAGAGCCATTGACGGAGAGCAAGGTTTTTCCTCCCATGGTCTGTCATATGGTTGCCATCGGCGAAAATACCGGCCAACTGGATTCGATGCTCAAACGGGTGGGCGAGTTTTATGAAGAAGAAGTGGATAATTCGGTGGCTAACCTTACGGCTATGATGGAACCGATGATCATGATCGTCCTGGGGATTATCCTCGGAGGGCTGGTGATCTCGATGTACCTCCCGATATTCCAGCTCGGTTCTGTGATTTCCTAGATGGCTACTGTGACAGAGCGTTGAATTCTGAACACCCAGCTTTGGACGAGGAAATAAGAGAGCTGACTCATAGGATCAAGTGGCTGCTCTTTCTCAGGGTGGTCATCCTCTCCTTTTTCCTCGGTGCTACCGCGCTCGTTCATTTTTTTAAGGGCGGAGGTGCTGACCTATTTCGCTCTCTTCAGCTTCCTCTCATCGCGGCTTATCTTGTCTCTATCAGCTCTGCCCTCTTTCTGTCCCGAATTAAGAACCTGGCGGTTTTTGCTCACGCTCAGGTTGATTTTGATGTCCTTTTGATCACGGGGATTGTCGTTCTCACTGGCGATCTTGAAAGTCCTTTTCCTCTTCTCTACAACCTAGCGATTATCAACAGCGCCATCTTGCTGTTCTACCGGGGAGCCTTCGTCACGGCCGGATTCTCTAGTCTTTGTTACGGGGGTGTCCTGCTCTGGGGTCACTCTCGTCTGTTTGGCACATGGTTCTCGGCGCACCAACCATTCGTCATGGGGATGACGCTTAACATTCCGACTTTTTTTATTATCGCTTTTTTGAGCGGATTCCTTGCCCGGAGGGTCTATGAGGCGGAGCAGCTTCTCAAACAGAAGCAGAAGGAATATCTCGATCTCGAGGTCCTGAAGGAAACGTTGATCGAAGGCATGGGAAATGGCGTCGCCATCACCGATTTGGAGGGGCATATCAATTACTTCAACAATCTGGCCAAAGGCCTTACCTCCCTCGAGGAGGGGACGGTGAAGGGAAAGAAGCTTTCCCATATCTTTCCCAGCCTCTCCTTTAGCTTCGACGGACCCATCGAGCCAAAAAGAACCGTCGTGAATGAGTTTTCATTTACCGATCCCAAAGGTCGCAATAAAGACTTGAGACTGACCCTGGCGCCTTTAAGGGATCGTACAGATCAGCCCATCGGTTTTGTCTCGATCTTCGAAGATGTAACGAGACAAAGGGAGCTGGAAGAAAAAGTACGGCTGGAGGCCGAGATGCGCAAGGCGAGGGAGAAAGAGCTCGCCGGCGATAGAAGGGAGGAGTCCAAATCGGCTTTCCGTTTCGAAGGAATCGTGGGTCAAGGCGGTGGAGTGGACAAAATTTATCAGCTGGTTCAAAAGGTGGCGGCCACGGACACCAATGTCTTGATCACGGGCGAGAGCGGGACCGGGAAGGAACTTGTGGCTCGGGCGATCCATTTCAACGGGCCGAGAAAAGACCGCCCCTTTGTGGCGATCAACTGCGGGGCCATTCCAGAAAACTTGATCGAGAGCGAGCTTTTTGGTCACGTCCGAGGCGCCTTCACCGGAGCGGTTTCAGACCGCGACGGGCTGTTCAAACAGGCCGATAGGGGAAGCGTATTTCTCGATGAAGTTGCGGAGCTTCCCCTGCACCTTCAGGTTAAGCTGCTCAGAGTGCTTCAGGAAAAATCTTTCACTCCAGTCGGAGGCAGCAAGCAGATCAAGGTTGACGTCCGGGTCATTTCGGCCACCAATAGAGAGCTTCGTAAGGAGGTCGAGAAAGGCCGTTTTCGCGAAGATCTATTCTATCGCCTGAATGTAGTTCAGGTATCTATGCCCCCGTTGCGCAACAGAAAGGAAGATGTTCCTACTCTAACGCACCATTTTATCCGGAAGTTCGCCGAGGCTCATAGCAAAGAGGTCGGAGAAATTTCCAGCGACGCGCTCAGATATCTCATGAATTATAACTTTCCGGGAAATATTCGTGAATTAGAGAATATCGTGGAGCATGCGGTTGCTGTGACCAATAATAACATTATTACCGATGCGGACCTTCCGGCACATATCAAAGGAATTTCCATCTCAGAAGAGTCCAATCTGTTCGAGAAGACAGCCCCCGGGGGGGCTGATGCCTTCTTCAACAGGGGGATATCTTTAGACGACGAGCTGGCGACTCACGAGAAATGTCTCCTGCTAGGCGCGTTGAAAAGATCCAACGGCGTGCAAAAGAAGGCGGCTGAAATCTTGGGAATCAACTATCGGTCTTTCCGTCACAGGCTGGAGAAATATGGTCTACTGAAAAGCGACGTAGTTGAAATCCAAGAGCCAGCCGAGTGACGTTTTTTGTAACAGACGGCATTGAGCTAATTTGTTACCCGTATACAGCTTGCCGTTTTTTGTAACTTACAGAAAATCTTCAAAGCTTCCTCTTGGGATTATATCTTATTGTTCTTTAAAGGTATTTTCCTAGGTTCCGCTCAGGCACTTGAGGGAATAGCCCGCTCAGAATGGACGATGCCCACTGGCCCTGTTCTTGCGCACTAACCGCCTTGTCGTTTTAAACAAAGGGAGGTGAAAAGAACTATGGATAGACTAAGGTTAAAGGGCGAAGGGGGTTTTACCCTCATCGAGCTATTGGTGGTCATTGCCATCATCGGTATTCTGGCTGCCATCGCGATCCCGCAGTTTGCGACGTATCGGAGAAGAGGATACGACGCTAAAGTAAAATCGGACTTGAAGAATGCCGCTACCGCGCAGGAAGCCTATTTTGCTCAAAATTCCATTTATAAGGGCGGTTCTCTCGCCAGCGGCAACCCGACAGGGTACAACAAGAGCCCTGATCTCAGCATCACGGCGGCTGCAACCGGGAGTGGTTATGTCCTGACTGCTACCGCGACCGCTGGTTGTTCTTCAGGCACCGGGACATTCAACCTTGACAGTGCAACCGGTGCGATATCCGGAACCGATTGTGGTTAAGGTTTTGGCAATAGTCTAAACAATCGATCAGAAAGGGGGAGCATTCTGAGGCTCCCCTTTTCTCTGCTCCTCCGAGTCAAGTCCTACGAAAATTTAGCTGTGTTCCTTTGGCGAGTACCTATGCGATGAGTGAGACAACCGTCACTCATAAACGC
>VBLN01000213.1 GCA_005878685.1 Deltaproteobacteria bacterium
GCAGATAATTTTGAGTACGCTCTAGCTGCTTAAGCGCAGTTAGCGTCTTACCGGTTTTCTCCCACGGGATCGGATAAGGCGTCAATTAGTGGGATGGGCTGATTCTCCTGCCGGAGGAGATGAGGCCGAGATTTAAACCGGCTGGTTCCTGAAAAGCCTGCCGCTGGGCGCTTCAGGGACGAGATTAAATCAGCGGCTAAGCATGTAGTTCTGCTTGGTGTAACGCTTTCGGACGGGGGTTCGATTCCCCCCGCCTCCACCATTCGACTCGCGGAAAAAACGCCAACAGAGCGTTTTCCGCTCGTTCATGGCAAGCCATACGAAGCCATTAAGCGAGGCGAATGGTGCCCCGAGCCTGTCGAGGGGGGGCCGCTTCAATGTATTACGTCTACATCCTCCTCTGTGTGGACCTGCATTTCCCGGATATCGTTTTCCATTAACCGGGTAGGTATAGGAGATACTTTGCAATAGGATGGGATTTCTTCTCTAGCTCTATCTTTCGCTCAAAGAAGACTTTCCCGTCCGCTGCAAAGCTCCTGATACCTTGGGCGCCCTTATTTCGCAAAAGTAAGCCCTTTTTTAGCGTTTCTTCCCAGTGCTGAAGCCTCCCTCGCGTGGCTTCTTAGGTCTGGGTAGGACCAACATGAATGGCGGATTCTGTACATATCCTGTACTGGTAGGGGCCTCCTTATCTGCCAGAGTTTTTTGCCAGCCTTCGTAACTAATTCATTTTCTTAGATTCTCATATGTTGGCATGATTTTAGCTCGTTAATTGCCACACTGTAATATTCGTCCGCCTACCAAAGACTCCTTTAAAGCCAGTAGAGCATGGGGGAACCCGAATGACCCAAGAGCGATACTCTAGAGAGTCTCCTGACAAACGACAAAGAAGCGTTTTGGAACCGGTTGCAAGATACCGGAACCGACCTCCTCAAGAGCCTGATAGCTGAGACGAAAGATACGTACAGGCAGGCGGAAGAGTTGTTGCAAGAGGAGCTTAGAAAAAAGGAAGAGTTACTCGAGGCGAAAGACACGACCCTCAGGGAGCTGGAAGAGAGCTTAAACGCGAAGCTCCGGGAGCTAGGAAATCGGCTCACCGAAAAAGAGGAGCTTTTGAAGAGTCGCGATGAGCAGCGGGAAGGACTCATGTCTGAGATGAAGGCGCTTTCCGAGCGGTTGGCCGTGACGGAGTCAGCCAAGGAGCGGGCGGAGACTCTGTTGCAGGACGAGCTTCGGAAAAACAAGGAGACGGTGCAGATACAAGAGTCCGCCATCGAAGAACTGAAAGAGAGTTTCAGCGTAAAGCTCAATGCCCTGGAAAATCAGGTCAGCGAGAAAGAAGGGCTTTTGAAGGACCGCGATGAGCAGATCAAAACACTCAATTCTGAAGGAAAGGCCTTTAGAGGGCAGCTAGCGGATATGACGGCTGCTAAGGAACGAGAGGAGAGTTTGCTGCATGATGAGCTTAAGAAAAAAGGAGAGATGCTGGACGCAAAGGAGTCAGCTATCAGGGAGCTTGAAGAGGGCTTCACTGTTAAGCTCCACACTCTCGAAAAACAGTTGAGCGACAAGGAGAAGCTTCTGCAGAGCCGCGATCAGCAGCTGGAGACGCACAAGTCGGAAGAAAGCGGCCTCATGCAGCGGCTGGACGAGACGGAGTCCGCCAAGAGACAGGCCGAAAAACTGCTGCGTGACGGGCTTGCAAAGATGAAGGAAACCCTGCACGCAAAGGAATCGGCCCTCAGGGAATTCGAGGAAGGTTTGAGCGCGAAGGTCAATGCTCTGGAAAATCAGCTGACCAAGACTCAGGAGCTTTTGATGGGTCGTACTGAGCAGCTGGAAGCGCGCAACGCGGAAATGAATGCCTTGACGCAGCGGCTTACGGAAATGGAATCCGCCAAGAATCAGGTCGAAAAATTGATGCGAGATGAGCTTAAGAAAAAAGACGAAATACTCCAGACAAAAGACTCAACCATCAAAAAATTGGAGCAGCCCTCGCGCTCGAAGGCGCCGAGCCCTAAGACTGAGTCTCGCCAGAACGACAAAATCGATCCCTTCGAACTTCTCATTGCCAAGCGCAAATAAATGTACATCAAAAGGCTTGTCGCAGCTTTTGCCAGGTGCGCCTTCGGATTGGCGCTCATTTTATTAGGCTATGTTGCGGGATCAAGACCGCTTGTCCAGAACGATGCTACGCCGAAAAATCTTTCTGCAGAAAGCAGGCCGCCAAAATCCCAAGCCAGGTGGAACCCGGCGTTAGCAAGCCTTGTTATTATCGCGCCGGAGCTGGGATTCGGCGTCACTGGTCAAAAGGACGCCGGCAGTGATTCCGATCAGATTATCAAGAGGATCGAAGCGCAGCTTTTTGGCTTGCGGCAACTCTATCGGCAGGAAGTTGAGAAAAATCCAGTCCTGATGGGACACATGCTGTTGCAATTAGCCGTAGATTCCTCCGGGAACGTCATCCATGCGGGGGAATTGGCCTCCCGAATCACGAACGACGATTTTAAACAGGCGGTGGTTGGAGAAACCTACAAGTGGCAGTTCCATGAAATCATCTCGGATTCTGTGAGCATCAACCTCCCCTTGCTCTTTGTTGGTGAAGGAATGGACGTCACCACTTTGCTCCATTGGGAAAAGGCGCTCGGCTCGCTTGATCAAAGAGCGACCCAAGCCCAAAGCGTAAGCTTGCCGATGCAAGAAGGAAAATCTCGTGAGAGCGCCAGCGCCAACGTTGCCAGCGCAAGTCAGAAACGAAAGGTCTCCCGTCAGCGCCCCGAAAGTTCAGCGGCAACACCCGCCGTCGGGTTTTATGAGCTCAAGTATTCGACTAGGGTGCGTAAAGAGCCTAACTTCGAATCAGCCTCGCTGGCCGAAGTGTCGGCTGGAACGAAAGTGGAGGTGGTTGCTGTCCAAGGTAGATGGTTGGAGATCCGGCCAAAAGCAAGCGGTCCTACCGGCTTCATCCGAAGTGAATTTGCCGCGCCGGTCGGACGGAATCTGAACAGAAGGGAATAACTCTTGTTAAGAAAAGGACCTTTTTTGGTCCCCCTATTGACGTGCTATTCTTAGAGAGATAGGAGTGAGTATACTATGATCGATGGTCCCAAGTATGCCCAAACCCTTCGGGCTATCGGCCAGGAGCTAGAGGCACTTAATTTAAAATACTTCGACATCAAGAGCGAAGGCAAAGACTATCTCGTCCGAGCTGCGACATCCCCTGAACCTCTGGAACTGCGGTATACCTCTGAAGATATAGGGCGGCTGGAGCGCCAGGGCCGAGCAAGACGTAGCGACCCATCCAGGACACCTGATTTAATGACTCTGTCCCAAGCGTTGCGCGCGATCGGTGAGTATGTCGATCGCAAAGATTGCCGCCTCGTAAGGGTCTCCAGGCAAGTCCCGTCCGGGACTGTACCGTTGCTTAGTATCGAGTACCAGACGGGCACGCGTGACCGCAAGAAGGAAGAAATCCGAGCCTCTAGTCTCTACGACCTCAGCGTCCGCATGTACAAACAGCGGGATACAGGAAGGGCCAGAAACCTCTGATAGCACTTTTGTAAGCTAAGCGGTGTTGTTCTTACCGTGCGCAACAGGCACAGATCCCGCCGCACCAACCTCGACTCCCTCATAGAAAGATATAGCCGCCAGAGACAGCAGGCGGGCTCTTGATTGCCTGGCTCTTGTTATTCGTTTTTTTCCCCAAGCTCCTTTAGTCTGCTCTCACAGCCGTGTGTTGGACTGCTGGATCGATACAAAACCATTGAACCACGGGAACTTACGGAGCAGGTCTTGACCGCAGAGCCTGCGCCTATTAATTAAAGGGAAAACTTCAGAGAAGAAGTGATCTGGTGAAGATCGAAGAGTGGCTCCAGCTCCTAGAGCAGCGCTGGGAACAGTTCGTGAAAATGGAAAATTGGTCCCCGTCGGATCAGACGATGATCTTCACTGTTGTGTCTTTGATCCTGTTTATCCTTGCTGTGGTCTGGTTCCTCCCGCATAAGCGGCGCGCAAGGAAACGTTGGAAAAGAATGCGCCAAGAAGCCAAAAGTTTTTTCCGGGATATGAAGATGCGCAAAAAGTCTCCGATAGTGCCGGTTAACGTCGTATTAAACGAGGGGGAGGTGGGAATCCTTCAAGAGCCAAGCATGCTTTATGAGACGCGAGTGTATCGTCTCAATGATGGAGGAGGAAAGCGGATTCGTGGGAGCTACCTCGATGGAGGAGGCTCCGGGTCCCAACAACGCTTAAGGCATATCGACTCGGGAAGAATCATTTTAACGAACCGGAGGTTGATTTTTGATGGTCAGTGGGAAAACAGGACGACAAATATCAAAGACATCAAATCGGCCCGCCCATTGGAAGACGCTGTTGAAGTCAGCTTCAACAGAAACCGGAAAAACCAAATTTATGCGGTTAGAAATTCCGTCATATGGGCAAAAACAATTCAAATGTCCGTTAGTGGCAAGATGCCCGTGGAACCAGACGAGGCGGCCCCCTTGGTTTTCAATCGCCGTGATTTTTGAATGAAGAAGTTCAAGAGGATTTGCCAGATGTCCAACTCTTCGTACGATTGTCTTCTTTTCTTGACAGAATCTCTCAGGAGATTTGTAGTGCAAGAAACGAAGTTCCTCTAAAATCAGAAGATTTTGGAATTAGGCGTTTTGGCATGGGTTTTGCCCTTGTTTTCCAGCGTGGGTAGCTTCGGGGGAACAAAAGTGAGAATCCAATTGACGCCTGAGGAATACAACCGCCTTAAGAACCATATTCCCAAAAGGTCAAAGGCCTACTCTGCGTTGAAGAATGCAACGGAGCTGATTGGCTTTATAAATGCTCCTGCGCTTCAATTCAGCATCGAGTGCGATGAGAACGATGCGCAGGCACTTCTTCAGAGCGCAAGGGACCATTGTCCGATGGCCTTACAGAAAATCGAAGACAGCATCCGGCTCTCTCGCTCCCCGCGGATATAGCGCTGCTAGTAAGTCGTTCGGGAGAATCGGCTCCTCAGCGCGGCTTTCAGGCCCAATGCCGCCTCCTCCGGTATGTACTCTAGCTGCTAGGCGAGTG
>VBLN01000214.1 GCA_005878685.1 Deltaproteobacteria bacterium
AGCGGAGGAGGATTGCCGTTGGGCTTGAAATATTTAGATATGTCTGCCTCGGTAAATTCCTGGGCCAGCTTGTCTCTCCTTGTAGCCGAGGGTAAGAGGCGGTAGTTCCCGCCTTCGACGGATTCCAAAACAGAAAGAACCTTCTTGTTCCGATGGAGCCGGTTAAAAAGATCCTCGCATCCCGAGAGCAAAAGGGCGCCTGTGCCCTGCAGGGCAGCCAGAAGCATTCTTCTCCGTGAGACCAGCGAGCTATTTGTTTTCATCGGTGGAATTCTCCTTTGTGGATTCTCTTTCTCTTCCCGGTGCTGTTCGCTCTGCCGGCGTCGGTTGTGAATCGGTCGTCTCTTGAGTCCGAGTCTCAGGTTTCGCCTTTATCTCTAAATCAGGCTCCTCGACCGGCAAACCGGCAGGAGTCGGCATTGATGCCTCCTGTACGGTCGGCTCAGGTTTTAGCATTTCAGGAACAATAGAAACCTTTTCCCTGTACCAGCCGGTGATCATCGAGCGCATATTGTTGAACACGCCAGTTGTCACGACCATAAATATGTGCCCGAAGGTGAAGATGGCGAATAGAAAGGTCAGGATGAAATGGATGCTGCGGGCGGATTGTCTGCCGCCGAACATCGCCGGGAGCCAGTTGAAGGCGACATCGAGCTGAGGCGACATCCCCAAGCCGGAAAGAATAATCACGGGCGTGAGCACAAAAAAGACCCCCGTATAGGCCATCTTTTGCAGCGGATTGTATTCTCCCTCTTGGGGGGATTGCCGGCGCAGGTGGAGATAGTAAAGAACCATCGGCAAAAGTTTTTTTGTCTCCTTCGGCGTTACAACAAACTTGCGCACGTGGCCCGTGGCCAAGTTATAGAGAAAATAGAGCAAGCCGTTGAGCACAAAGACCCAGGCGAAAAAGAAATGCCATCGTCTTCCCCCGGCGAGCCAAAAATAACCAGGGATCGTCATCCAGCTTGGAAAAGCCCGCGGCAGCGGCCCCATCTGGGTCTTTTGAATGCCGAGCCATCCTGTGGTCTCCGCGCGGAGCCCGTAAAATTGAGTATATCCTCGCACCTGTCCATCTTCGTCTGTGGCGTAGATTGAAAAGAACGCCTCTTCCGGTTCCGCCTTGCTGCCCCAATGGAGGTTGGGATAGGCGTTAAAGATCTGCAGCCCGCTCATGAATAGGATCAGAAGCGCCAACGCATTGACCCAATGGGTCAGGCGGGTGATCCGATTATGCCGATAAACCAAAGCGCTCATTTGACTATTTAATGCCTTTTCCCCACTCAGTGGTACAGGGACACTGGTCCGGAAAGCGCTCGCACTCTATTTCACTTTGCCGAACAGGGAGCTGCGGAAGATCCCCGCACCAGGTCCAATCGCAGATTCCGCGTGAGCCATAACCAGACAGCCGCCGTGAGCAGGAGCATCCAGGCGATCCACCCGGTATTGAGGCCGGTTGGGTCAGAAGTATCAATGTGCATGAGCCAAACGAATAGTAGAGTCGCTCCTAAGCCCTCGGCGATCCTGGCGCCGATGCCGTCCACGAATACTTTGACCACGGACCGCTCGGAGGAGTCGACGGAGATGAAAGCCTGCTCCCAGATTGACCGGTGGATGGAAGACTTAAGGCCTCCTTCAGTCACCTTGAGCACCGAGCGGCTCAGCGCGGTCGCCGCTGCGGTGACAAAGGTGGCGCCGCCGAGAAGGGCGAGGGGGAGAATCAGGAGCCCGCCGCGCAGACCCAACTTGTCTTGAATCTTTGGGGCGGCGAATAGCTGCAGGATCAAAGAGCCGAGATTGAGCATGATATAAAAATTGGCGAAAAAGCTGGCGTTGCCCTTCGAGCCCATCTGTGCGCTGCTGACCGCCGCGTAGAACTGAAAATCGATGAAGAGACCGGCCAACGCTCCGGTCATGGAGATCAACAACAACATGCGCGCGTATCGTTTGGAAAAGGCGATGGAGACTCCGCCCTTTTGGCCTTCTTTTCTTTCCCTTTTTGTTCCTGCGTCGAGAGGGAAACTCCGGTGCGTCTTAACGGCCGCGCTCGCTGCGATCAGTGTGATGAGAGCTCCAAGAAAGACCAGCCACTGCGGCTCAAGATAGGGAGCCAGTCCCTTGGAGAGAAATCCGCCGATCATTCCCCCGGCCAGCGAGGTGGCGCCGATGCGGCTGAAGGAGCGTGCGGCGACCGCCTTCGGTGCATTTTCAAAGAGCTCCGACGCTTGGAGCCATATGGTGGCAAACAAAGGGCCGAAGATCGTCGGTATGAAGATGAAGAGCGATAGCAGAACGGAGTAATGCATCTGTGGAAGAAAAGGGACGAAGGCGGCCATGACCGCTGCCGCGAAGACGATAATACCCACTCTGGCAGCCCTGGCTCCCCAGATCTTCATCGCCTGGACATAGAGAAAAGCTGCGGGCAAGGAAGAGAGACCAATTCCCATGTAAGCCATAGGCAACTGAAACAGCCCCTTGCCTTGGAAGAAGAGGGCATCGCGCCCAGTCTTGGCTACAATAAAGGCCATGGTTAAGAGACCCACGCTTACGGCAGGCAGCAGAGTTTGGAGGCGATAGTTGTTTCCTTCATCCATAACTCTCAGCCAATTTCCGCTAACAGGCGGCGGATCCAGGATTCAGTCTCTCCATAGGCGCCCTCGCCGATGTGTTGATAGCGGACGACGCCATTTTTATCGACCAAGATCGTCGTGGGCCAGGCCCAGACGCCGAAGCGCTTCCAGATCTTGGTATCGTTGTCTTGGACGACAGCGTACTTGATGCCCAGATCCTTTACCGCCGCGAGCACTCTGTCGTGGGATTTTTCCCAGAAAAACTCGGGGGTATGAACCCCCACGATCTTGAGTCCCTTTGTCTCGTACTTTTCATGCCAGCCCCGCAACTGCGGGATCACGTTTCTGCAGTTGATTCAGCCATAGGTCCAGAACTCGACCAAGACGACTTTGCCGCGAAGATCGGTTATGGCAAGAGGCTCGCTGTTGATCCACGGTCCGCTGCTAAACTCCGGGGCGGCCTGGCCAGGCTTGGCAGTATGACCCGCCGGCAGCCTGAGAACCCACCATAGCGTCAGCGCCAAGACGGGCAGAATAAAAATGGCGCTCCGCCGTGCCATTTGTGATCTGTACAATCTCAGACTCATTTCACCTATGTGGCAACGTCATAATGAAATGGAGCAGGAGATGCGGTGCTTCCCTGCGCTGCTTCGGTCCGAATTGTTCTACTATCAGCTCCTAAGGCCTGGACCACGCGATTCATATAGCCGAAGAAACCAGCCACGTGAGCAGCATCCAGAATCGCTCGATCAGAAAAACCTGCTGACCGAAGCGCCTCGATATCCTCGGAAGCAATCAGAGTGGCATCGCGCGCCACTTTCTCAGCGAACGATAGAAGATGCTTCATCTCTGCTTCGATCGGGGCAGTACGGTAGTCGTCCATTAGCGCATCGGCCAGTTCCGCGTCGTTCAACTCCTGACGGAGAAACTCTCCGTTGGATTCGGTTCAATAAAAACAGTTATTAACTTTGGACGCGACGATGGCCACCATCTTTCGCTGTGCTCGGTTTAATGGTGAAGGTCTCTCCATAAGGGTACGGAAGAGCGGACCCAAAGCAACTAGAAGAGGCGGGTTAAGGCTTGAGACCTTGACGATATTGGGAACCCTCCCTTGGGTCCACCGTAATACTCGATAGACCCAAGACAAAAGCCCTCTCGCTTCACTTTCCTCTAATGTTTTGATCCAAGCCATTTTAAAATCTCCTTTCCGTTTAGTGATCTTCACCTTTCTTGTTTGAGCGCAGGTCTATTCTATAGGAGCCGAAGAGGTCTGGCTGAAGAACCCGCTGCCAAGCCATTTAACCAACCGGAGACTCGGCAGTACAGTCCTCGAGTATATAACGACAACAGTCATACAAGAGTTCCTCAAATTGAGAGAATCCGGCACCCAATTTGACTTTGCGATCAGCTTGCGGCCATGGCGTCAAAAATGGCACCTCCCAGCGTAGGAAAGACATAATGGGCAGATCCGAACTGTGACTTCTTCAATCCTCCGAGCATCCCCGTGGCGGCGATCTGGATAATGTCTTCGGCGTGAGCGCCGATAACGTGCACACCCAGGATGCGCTCCGTTCCTTCTTCATAAACCACTTTGACCAGTCCTTCGGTTTCCTCGCGCACTCCAGCGGCGGGGTTGTATGAGAACGGTGTCTTGCTGACTTGCACGTGGTGTCCTCGATCCTGCGCTTTCTTTTCTGTAAGACCGACCTGACCTATGGAGGGAATCGTGAAGATCGCGCTCGGGAAGACACTGAAATCCGTCTTTCGTTCGTTGCCCTTGACGGCGTTATGCGCCGCAATCGGCCCTTCGTACCACGCGATGGGCGTGTGTTGGTGTTTTCCTGCGGCGTCGCCGACGGCGTAGATTCTGGGATTGCTAACCGACTGAAGATAGCCGTTGATCTTCACGGAACTGTGGTCCAGCTCCACTCCGGCGCTCTGGGGATTCAGCTCTTCCACGTTGGAGGTGCGGCCTGTGGCCAAAAGCACCTGGTCCGCGGGAAAGCGCTCTGCCTTAGATCCAATCTGAGCCTCGACCGTTTTGTCTTCAACGATCCTGGTTACCTTGACGTTTGTGACGACTGAAATTTCAGCCTCGCGGGCAGCCGCAAGCAGCGCTTCGCGGATTTCGTCATCGAGAGGGGGAGCGATCTGCGCGCCGGATTGCAAAATAGTCACCTTGGATCCAGCGCGGGCTAGCGCAAATCCGAACTCCAAGCCAATGAACCCTCCTCCGACCACCACGAGCCTGGCTGGCTGCTCCTTCAAATGAATCAACTCGTCGCTGGTGATCCCGCGCTCCGCTCCTGGAATCGGCGGCCTCGCAGGTTTAGATCCGGTAGCGATGATGATTTTTTCGCCGGTGAGTTTTTTCCCATCGACGGCGACCTCAGACGGACCTAAGAACCGCCCCTTGCCGCGCACGACAGCGATGCCCAGTTTGCTTAGGTCTTCTTCCTTACCCTTCGACCAACTCTCTACAATGCGATCTTTGCGATCAATGACAGCCTTCCAGTCGAGGCTGAGGCTTTCGGTTCCTGTGAGGCCCAAGCGCTTCCCCTGACGGGCACGCCATAGGAGCTCGATGGTGCTCACCAGCACCTTTTTGGGTATTCAACCTCGCGCCAGGCAGGTTCCGGAAAAACCGTCTTCCTCCACAATCGCCACCTTGGCTCCCATCTTGACGCCTGCCTTGGCCGCGTTCGAGCCCGCGGTGCCGGCTCCGATGACCATGAGATCATAGTCCATAAAAAATCCCCCTGGTTAGTTACCAGTTTCCAGTTGTCAGTTTCCAGTAACTACTTTGCAATTGAGGAAAGCAGTCCGTTGAGGATCTTCCCTACTTCCGCAGATAAGTCTAACAGCTCAGCCAGTTGATTCTCCTTTAGGTAGTTCAGGTTACCAGCGGTTAGTATCAAGGTTTCCATTTCGAGAAGAGAGCCTCTCGCGTATCCTAAGAATTGCTGAAATTCTCCTTTGGTCAAACGCCCTTGGCCTTCGGCTGTGTTACAGGGTACCGAAACTGCTGCGCGTCGAAGTTGGCTTGTCAAGCCATAACCCTCCTCCTTCGGAAATCCCTCTGTAGCTTTATAGATCTCCGTTACCAGCTCCATCGCTTTTTTCCACACCGTTAGATCTCTGTATGATTGAGCCATTCTTGTCCTTCTGGCTACTGACAACTTAGCACTGACAACTGTTTCAACTCACTGGTGGTATTGCTTGATCAGCTTTGCGACGAGCCCCGTCCAACCCGTTTTGTGACTGGCCCCTATGCCGGCGCCGAAATTTTTCCGTGCCGCCGTAGACCGGTCTGCGTCCGTCTTTATCGCGCAAGAATATGCGCGTAAGCCGCTGGGAAATTTCCCCTGCAACCTGCCACAAGGTCATCATCTTGCCTGAGCCGGTTGGGCACTCCACCTTGTGATGGTCGCCCAAATAGTAATGAAATTTCTGCAATGACTCGATCAGCAGGAAGTTGACTGGGAACCAGATCGGCCCGCGCCAATTGGAATTGCCGCCGAAAAGCCCCGTACTGGACTCGGCCGGTTCGTAATCGACCCGGTACTGCCCG
>VBLN01000215.1 GCA_005878685.1 Deltaproteobacteria bacterium
GAGCGTCTTTGGCACTTACCAGCTTCGAGTTGTATCCCAGCACATAATAATTGTTATATAGACTTGCCCAGTATCCCTCCGGATCCCGGAATTGCTCCGGGTATGCCGAATCCTCCGCGGAGCGGTACTGCTGCAACAGCCGTGCTCTTTTCAGCGCATTGATTACCGTGTTATTGATGACGTCGACTGTATTTCGGCCAGCCTTATCCTCCGTTAGGATGCGGTTCAGCAGCGGCTCGCCGCTCATCCGAAGGAGATCGGTCTTGATGAAAGGGTACTTTTCTTCGAATCGCTTCAGCAGCATCCTGCTGTCGTTGATGTTGAGCGGCCCATAGAAGACGACGCTCCCCTCGCGCTTCGCGCCTTCAATCACACTCGCCAGCGAGCCGCCAGTTTGGCAAAGACCTTCGCTAACGAAAGCGACGGCCAAAAGAAAGCCAAGGATGCCACCGAAAAGAGCAAACCGCGGGCGATAATTCATTCTTTCCTTCTCTCCAGTATCAGTCTACCCCACAACCGATACCGTATCCCTATAGGCAAAGGAGAAACAGCGCTTCAACCGAAAGCACGACCTTCGTTTCATGTCGACGCGCTGCTTTCCCTGTTCAGAAAGTCGGGCTGTCGTCCGGCGGCGCTACCTCGAACGCGTTCAGGACCAATCCGATCAGGCCATAGTGACCCACGAGCGCGACGGTTTCCACAAGACGCTCCCGGCCCAACTCGCCGAGCGCGCGGGCGAATACTGCGTCGGTTAGCTTGCGCTCGCGCAGCAGGCTATGCACAATCTCCACGAGGAGCCGCTCATGCAGCGTCAATCTTTCCAGCGAACCGTGGGCGCGCACGGTCTCGATCGCTTCGGCGCGTACGCCGACCTGGCGCGCCCTTGCTTCATGCCGCACCCACGCGTAGCGCGCGCCCATCTCGCGCGCGGCCGCGAGAATCACCAGTTCGCGATCGACTTCGGGCAGCGAAGCGTTGAAGCGGAAGTAATCTTCCAGGGCCGCCGCCCGGTCGGCGAGCGCCGGCACATGGATCAAGACGCCGTACGGGCCGCCTGTGCCTTGGCGCATTCCGGCGCGCACGGCGGCGATGCGATCCCACACCGCCTGATTCTCAGGCGAGAGATCTTCGCGGTTAACTCGTGGCAATCTGCTCATTTCCCCTCCTGATAACCGGCCGTGCTGTCATGTGAGGCGCTACTCCCCCATGAGCTTTTTTAGCGAAGCGGTGACCTCCGGCGGTTGGACAACCACTTCTTTTGCCAGCGCCTCGAGCTCCTCTCCGCTGATAAGTTCCGGCTCGAGCCCTCTCTTCTTCGCTTCTGCAATAAGCTCGGCGCTGTTCAACCCCTTGGCATAGGCCGCGCGCAAAATCTTGAGCTGCTCCGGCGGGATGCCGGGAGACGAGATCACCGGGGCGCTGCCGAACTCACCCGAACCCAGCATGACGTTGGCAAGGCGGCGGTTTGCATCGGTGGTTTTGTACTGATCCATCAGCTCGTTGAGCAGCGGCGTATCATCGAGCCGTGCGTCCCGCTTCTTTCCGGTTTGAACCAGGACGCGAACCAGTCCCTTGCTGCGCCAAATGTTGAACGGCTCTCGCCCAAAAAAGACCTGAATCGTAAAAGCGCGGCACTGCACTTCTCCCCGCTCCACGGCGAGCTCGATCTCGGCGCCTCCCTGGTAACCGGTCACTAAGTGAAATTTCGCGCCGATCGTTTGCTCGAGCAATTTCGGCAGGTAGTAACCGGTATTTCCAGTGCCCGTGGCGCCGCACTTCGGCGGCACGGCGGCGCTGCGAACGTCATGGATCGTTTTGTAAGGGCTGTTGGCCCACATGTAAAGCATCGAGTTGGTCGGCGTCGAGCTCCCGATCCACGAATATTTGGACCAATCAAACTGGACCTCTTTGCGCCCCATAACCTGCTCGAAATAGAGCGCAGCGTTGATGACGCCGAGCGTCAGGCCGTCCGGCTTGGCGATACTGTAAATATAGTTGGCCGCCGTCATCGAGCCTGCGCCGGTCATATTCTGTACAACCGTGGCTGGATTACCCGGAATGTTTTTGGTCAGTTGCGGAGCGATCATCCGTCCCCACAGGTCATGCGCGCTGCCCGCGGGGTACCCTACGAGAATTCTTATGGTCTTGCCCTGATAGAAAGGAGCTTGTGCTCCAACCTCGGAGTTCCATGCTAGAAAGAGCAGCAGCCAGAAGGTTATCCTTTTCATCGCCTTTTTTCGCCCTCCCCGAGACTATGCTAGCGCCAAAGCCTTTGCTTTTCTGTCTGGTCTATAATCCCAGCACAGAAAAGGACGAGTCTCGCTACCGTACGTTGGCAACGGGCCTCAGCAGTCCGAACTGTAGGATCATCCCGAGCTCGTCGCGGGTGACCCACTCCTCGATAATCTTGTCATTCTCAAAGCGAAAGATCGCGATCGCGTTCCACGTAACCGTTTTACCTGTGACGTCGTAGTGACCAAGACGTGAGCGCCAGATGCCGGTTCCCACCCCCCGGTGAGTGAGCCGCACTGCTAGCCGGTCCCCCGATTCTAAAACGTCGTGGATCTCTGTCTCAAACTGCGAAAAGGTCTCCTTGCGTCGCTCCGCTACACCACGAACGCCGGCGATCCCCGTGACGGCTCCTCCAGGCCGGTGCATCACACACTGAGGATGAAAAAGCTCCTGAATGAGTTCCACCCGTCCCAGGTCAAGCACTTCATGGAAGTATCTGCGGGTCACCTGCTCCTGAGCCGACGATTGATCCTTGAATTTTTTCTCCCTATCCATCTTGACTTTAACCTATGAAGGTCCAACCTATCACGCGAGAACTCTTACTCCAAGCAATTTAGTCGGCTCTGGTAAGATACTTTCCGCATTACGAAAACGTGAAAGGTTGCACGTTTGTTTTGTCGCGGGAGCGCTATTCCCCGAAGAAAGCGCTTCTTATCTTTGACACGGCTACATGCCGAAGAAGCGGCCGAGCGAATATCTAAAGGGCGGAAGAATCTTCTTGACCTGTGAGGCAGAGGAGGTGGCCGGCGCCACCAACAAAAAGGGCCCAGATCATGAGACCTGGGCCCTCCGAATTCGAAATCTGAAAGCGCTGGTGGATACAGAAAGGCTGCTATGCCTTCAACCCGTTATGAAAGAAAATCCGATCTTAATGCCCGGCTTTGATGAGGGGGCCATTAAGCCCCGTCTCTCTCAGCAGGCCGCGAGAATGCTCAAGCTGCTCTAAAAGCGTGAGAGAGAAAAGCGCTAGTTCACGGTATAACACATGCCATTCTTCGGCTTGCATTGCGCGAGCGATGAGAGCGAACTGAGCCGCTTCCGCGCCGTAATCTTTTACTTCTCCTTGTGATAACGAGCGCAACTGCTCTGCCCAGCGAAGAGCATACTCAGGCATGCCGTTCTCGAGTTCGAGCGCTCTTTTTTCTATCCCCAGCAGCTGCTCCATTTCTCGTCTCGTCTCTTGTAGCCTCTCGTTCTCAAGGGCCCTCCGTATCAATTGATCCTCTTCCCCCGCACCTTTCAAGGCCCGGATGGCTTCCAAATCTATAACCTTGCCATTCTCCATGATTTCCTCCTTTGAACCTCGCACACTTCTTATTGCACGGCCCATGCCAGTTTAGAAAACTAGAAAATTTAAGATCTTATCGCCGCCTCCGAGTCTCTATGACACAGCCTTTGACAACGTTGCTGACAAAATGACAGGAAGGGAAAACCCTACACCAGTCTTGATCGTTGACTCTCGTCGGCATGTGGTGGTTGACTTCTGTTGGGGCTGAATCTACCGTTGTTTGTATGAGAAGATCCCAATGGCTCGAGTGGCTCTCGATTGTTTTCCTTCTCTCCGGCTGTGCCTCGTTCCAAGTCGCGGGGCAGGTTCGATCGGGGAGACAAGCCCTCCTCTCCAACAATCCTGAACAGGCGCTCATTTATTTCCAACAAGCGGCTGAGAGCGAACCCAACTACACGATGCAATCCGGACCGTTTCGGGAAGGCGTGTGGACCTACGTCGGACGCGCCCAATATAATACAGGCAAATTGCCGGAGGCTCGCCGGTCTCTCGAACGAGCCCTCTCGCTTTACGAGGACGATTACTTGGCCAGACTCTACCTGGGCTTGACTCTGGCGCGCGGCGGCGATCGTTCAAAAGGCCTCAAAGAGATCGAAAGCGGAATGAAAGGGCTCTATGACTGGCTCGAACATATTAATTACTACTCTCTGTATGGGCCGTTTTGGGATCCAGGGCGGGCAATTCGCTCGGAGATCGAAAAGAGTCTCGGGATGATTTCGGGCAAGGATATTGAATGGCCGAAGCTGATCTCAAGCGCCGAGTGGGTGGGTCAAAAGGTAGAGGAGGAGATCGATAAGGCCCGGCTGGATGAGAGGCGCCACCGGGAGCGAGAGTTTGATCGACGACCGGGACTATCTACGGGACTATCTATAGGTGGAGGCTTTTGACGGATCGAGCAGTTCGGATCGAGAACTTGCATTCTTGATGCTGTGGCAGCGGCCAGTTCAGCCACTCGGCAATGGCGCGCCCCATAATCCATTCCTTGTCCGCGGCGGAAAGATATTCCAGCTCTTCGATAAACAGCGTCACCGCCTCCCGGTAAGGGCAGGGGAGGTGCGAAAGGTCCGTGCCCCAAAAAACGCGCCGCGGCCCGAAGGCCTCGACCACGCGGCGAATATGCGAATGAAGCGATGGGAAAGGATAGCCCTCGGTCACATAGCAAGGCAAGGCTGAGGCCTTAACCGCCACGTTGCTCAACCGCGCGAGCTTGGCCAAGGCCTCAACGGCGGAACCCAAGGGTTGGCCTTTAAGTGCGGTGCTCAGGCCCATGTGGTCGATGATGAGACGCAGCCCCGGATGGCGCTCGGCAATCTCGCCGAGCTTCGGCACGGCTTGCGGCGCGAATGCCATGACAGGCACGTCATAACGCTCCGCCGCGTCCCAAAACCAGTCCGCCGTGCCGTCTTCCAGCCACGAGTGAGTACGGCCCTGATGAAAAACGGCGCGAATCCCCAACATGCCGGGCTGTTTTTTCCAGCTGCCCATTCGTGCCCGGCTCGACGGCTGGTCGAGGGGCAACTTTCCCATGACTGCAAAACGACTAGGGTGTAAACGGGCCGCTTCCAGCGATGTGTCGTTGCGGTTTCCCTCCCACGACGGCGGCACAAGGATGACGCGGTCAACACCCGCACCATCCATCTCACGCAAGAGTTCTTCACGACCCAGTGGCTCCGGCCGATGCGGCTTAGAAGCATCTACCGTCGCATAGGGCTTGTCGGGCGTCTCGGCTGCCCAGATATGGACTTGCGAGTCGATGATGATCATAGCGTTGCCATGGCTCTTTGATTGCGCCGCAAATGCGCGCGGTGACGCCGATAGCAAACTGATAGTCTGATGCTTAGCGTCACGTCAAAATTAAAAGCGACCGGCTGGAGGCAACAAGCGGAAGGCGGCCGGGACGGAATTAGGCGCTTGAACGGCACGCTCAAGAGCGCGAAGGAGCTGGCGCCGGCTTGCCAGTGCGGGTCGCGCTCCACTTGCCGTTACTTCCGCCGGATTTGACGGTCCCCTCAATGGCGTTGCCGGTCACGCGGCCGGTGTATTGGGCGCCGCTGGCACTGAAACTGATCTGATCCCCGCGCAGCCTGCCATTCGAGAGCGGCGTGGTTTGACTTCCGGACTTGAGCGTTCCGGAAATCATCTGGAATTCTTGCTTGAGGCTGAGTTCTCCTTGTGGAAGTTGCCACGTCCCTTCCACTTTTGCCGGCACGATCCAGAGATGAGCCGTGCACCAATTGCTGCAGCCGTTGCTTACCGTGGCCGTCTCATCGTCCTTCCACTCTCCCATCGTGAAGGAATTCGACACGATACGAGTGCCGGGCTTGAGATCGAGGATCTTCGGGCGCAGCCTGAGATTGATTTCAGGCAGCAGAAACATGGTAATCACAGTGGCTTGCGAGAAATCGCTCTCGAACAGGTCGGCTTTGACGAAAGTGGCTTTGTCGCTCACGCCCTCTTTCGCGGCATTGCGTTTCGAAAGCTCCACCATGTCCGGGTTGTATTCGATACCAAGGGCCCGGATGCCGCGTTTCGCGGCGGTGATTACGGTGCGCCCGTCGCCCGAACCAAGGTCGATCACGTAATCTTTCGGCGTGACTTTGGCCATGTCGAGCATCTTATCTACCAGCGCCTGCGGCGTCGGCACCCACACCACATCCTTACCTTCCTGGCCGACCTGCGGCTGATATTCCTCTTGCGCCGCCTGCACCTGCGCGAAAATACCAGCGACGATCACGCACAGACATAGCGCCAACAACCACTGACGCACAAAACGAAATGCATTCATGTTTGTTCTCCGATGATTGGATTAAACACCTAGGTAGCCAATTCTTTTCCCAAGTATTCTAACTTTTCATATCCCGAGGCCGAGGAAATGTCCAGCCCCTAAGCACGAAAATGTCTAGTCCTCTAGGCTCTGCAATCGACCTCTACGGCGCGTCGCCACTTGACAAGACTCGTATTAGGAAAGGTATTGTGAGGCAGATTTTCCCTTACCTAAATTTGATAAAAGCTATGAAGGTGCCGCCGAAGCTACCGGGGCCTGTGGCAGCTCACCGAAGTGCTTGGCTGCGAGGCCAAATCGGAGCCGGAAAAGTTTGCGTTCGCGCCCGCACCCAATGTGAAGGTCGCAAGGCGAGATCTAATTTCTAGCCTCAATCAGATCTTTTTTGTTACGCGACACCCCAGGGGAGAATGGACTCCCTACTCTTTAGAAGAGCTTGGCGCTGATCGCACTCGTGAAGGCCCGATCTCTTACGAGTCGAGCCTTTGAGCTTCAAATTCTGAGTCAGGGCCAGCTGGGTCCGTAAAAACAAACCCTAATCCAGCGGCTCCAGCTTGATGACGGAGGCGCCGTGGTTGTTGCCCACCCAGAAGGTGACCGGCGTCGTCGAATTGTCGACGAACACGCGCCGGATGTTCGTCTCCCTGGGGAGAAGATATTCGGTGACTTGGCCGCTCTTGGGATCGAGCCGCGTCACGAGGTCGGTCCACATCGAACCAGCCCATATTTCCCCGTTTTTATCCGGCACCACGTGGTAGGGAGCGCTCCAGGGCGTCGGTAGTTTCCATTCCTGGATCTTCTCGGTCTTCGGGTCGAACATCCCGATGCCGTTCGCGCCGTATTCGGCAAACCAGAGGCGGTTTTGAGAGTCCACCCTGCCCCGGCGCGGTCGCGAGTTGGGCGTCGGCGTCGACCAAACCTTGAACTGTTTCGTCTTCGCGTCGATCCTG
>VBLN01000223.1 GCA_005878685.1 Deltaproteobacteria bacterium
CCACTTCTGGTGAAATATCTCATGGAGACAATTGAAGTCTGACGTTTCGAGGAACGGCTCACTGACCCGTCATCAGCCCAGCCACATTCTGGATAATGTCTAGAATGCGGTTGGTGCGTTTGTCGAGCAAGATCACCCTTCGCCCCAAAACGACCCGTCCCCAGATATCCGGAATTCCGGGCAGTCGGCTCTCTAGATCGGCAGGAAGTGGCTGTAGGCGCTTTTGCAGCCCAGGAGGAAGGGTACCGTTCTTTTGAAGATGCTTCTGTAAGCCAGGTGGAAGATTGCCTCCCCGCTTGGCTAGACCGGGCGGCAAACCGCTTTGGTAGTCCCTAAAATACTCGATAATGATCCGCCGCTCATCAGGAAGGAAAGAAGGCGGATGGTCTTTCTCCTTCGCTAGCAATATGTCGCCCTTGCTGAACAAGCACAAGCTCACGACGGCCAATAAGAAAAGAAAAAGCCGTGCTCTGTAAGTTCTACAGCGATACCGAAAGTTGATCATTTTCTCGCCTCTAGGTAACTTGCGCTCTATTTATCATGGCCTTTGGCCTGTCCCCCACCGGGATTCCCGCCCGAAACTCCGTAAGCGTTGCCCCGTCCTGTTACTATCCCCCCCTCAGATCCAGCGGGGCGACCCGAACCGGTAACAATCCCCTCACCCGTTTCACCCTGTCCCGACGCGCCCTTCCCAATCTTTCCCAGCGACTTCCCACGACCTGACACGACTCCGCTGTCCGAGGAACTGGGCGATTGTCCGCCAGCATTAGTTATGCCGCTTCCCGTCGAAGAGCTGGACGTTGCAGCCACAGTATTGTTGGAAGCCTTAAGACGGCTCACTACCTTACCAAGATTCATATTTAACTGATGAGCAATCTGTCCCCAACCCATACCTTCGCTCCTTAAGGTCAAGATTCCCGGAAAATTCGCTGTTGTAGCAGCTGTCCCAGTCCCAGTCGTTATCTGCCCGCCCAAGAGCGCTGCCTGGAGCTGTGAGGGTGTGGGCTGAGTGATGCCCACCTGACTCAGTTGCTGCTTGGCTAAAGCCAAACTGATAAACACATTCCCAAAACCCATCTTCCCTGTCGGTGGCGTGATCGTGGTCATGGTGGTCACAGGCAAACCTCCCGTTGGGCTCGGTGTCGTCGTAGTCAGGTTGATCGGCGTGCCACTACGCAAACCCACGACAACCGCCCTAGAATCGGTTCCAAGAAAGGAGCTAAACTCACCACTGATCTTGTCGATCACCTTGTTTTGTCCCTGGCTTGCCGCAAGAGAATCCATCCGAGATGCTTCGGTGGTTAGAGCAGGAGCTGTCTGCGCTCGAATCAGACTCGCATTGAAAGCGAAGCCTACAAAAAGAAAGATAGAGAAAAAGCTGAAAGAGGGTTTTACTCTCATGAACATTCCTCCTGATCAGGTTTCGTTCAAAACTTTCTCAGTCTGTAAAATAATCTCTGTAGCAGTGGCCCGATCTCTGAAAAATGCCCCCTGCTTCGCTACCGTGCGTATGCGCGTCGTCTTGGGACTTATCGCCTCAAGTTGAACCTCTATCTCTCGATCGGCACCGCTTGCATAAATAACCTTGCCCTGTTCGGTCTGGTCTTTGTTCGTCGCTTCCTTGGTTTTTACGGTAATTCCCATTCGATTGAGCGCAGCGAGGGCTGCGGTCTCTACCTTCGGCAGGGGTGCCGTGAATGTTCGGTAGGCCGTGCCATCTAGAGTATAGTACACGGCTGTGCGCGTGCTTACTCCCGCCCCGACCCCAAAGAGTGTCAGGCCGACAGCCGCACAACCGCTAAGAAACGGAAGAAGGCATGCGAGCATAACGGGCGGTCTCAAGCGCATGGTCGCAAGTAACCCTTCCAGGTACACAATTCGAAAAAGCCCCTCTTCAATTTGCTGCTCCAACCAATCGGCGGGGCAACTCGTGTTAGTATTCCTGCTGACGTTTCAAACGATCCACCTCGCGACGCTGCGAATCAAGCTCCGCTTGGTTTCGTCTGATCTGCTCATCTTGGCGCTGGTTTTGGATCTCTTGGCCTTGGAGTTGATCGCCAACCAGGGCGCCAGCACCCAGACCCAAGCCGCCTCCAATAGCGGCGCCCGCGGCCGGATGTCCAACTGCAGCCCCAATGAGCCCGCCAGCGGCAGCCCCGCCGAGCGCGCCAATACCCGCACCCTTTTCACGCGTTGTCAGCGGTCCACCGGCGCAGCCAATGGCAGTAACCGTGACAGCCATGACAAAAATGGCTAGAAGAAGTCCTCTCATAGAGTCGGTCCTAAACATATTTCCTCCTTTTTTCTAAGACTTACGAAGCGATCTTTCCTTCTACGAAATTCTTTACACTAGACAACGCAAAGAGGGTGCCAGGGCTGAAATTTGGCTAACTAATTGATTTTAAAAACGATTGTGGAAATGGTCTGAAGAAGTTGGTGAAATCGACTCTTTAAGTCAAATTTTCAGATTGTCGGAAACGAAATGCGAGCGGACGCAACTCTTGCGGAGGAACTGTTCGATCGGAATCGTTTAGGAGGATCAGGAATGGCCCCACACCCTCCAGTTTTCCGAGAGCGTCCGGGCCATTCCTCGTGAATACTACTGCTTTCGAACCGATCAGCTGAAACCGTAGCTTTCAGCAACTCGGTGCATGGTATGAATGCTAGAGCTATCGAGTAGCGCGCTCTTGAGAGCCTTCTGCCTTTGAAACCGAGCCAGGCGAAGCTGCTTGACTGGGAGCAGTCGTTACAGCCTCTTTGTAGACCAGTATCTCTACTCTGCGATTCTTCCCCCGCCCCTCACGCGTATTGTTCTCAACTACAGGGGCACTCTTCCCATAGGATACGGTCACTACGCGCATCGGGTCCACCTTTTTCTGAAGGATGAGGTACTTCGCAACGCTCTCCGCTCTCTTGCGCCCCAAGTCGTAATTGAAATCATCAGGCCCAGCGCTATCGGTGTGACCGGCAACGAGAAACATGGCGCTATCCGTCCCTGTCAGGTCGCCTTTCAGATCGCTCAGAAAGCCGTCAATTTCCTTCTTTGCCTGTTGAGGCAGCGAGGCCGAGTTGAAGCCGAAATTGGCCCCTTCTTTGAGGTCCAAAACCAACCGTCTCTCTAACCGAAGATTAGCCAAGCTGCTTAGGGCCTTCTCAGCCTTGGCATCGACCTGGCCTATGCGACCTTCCGCGCCGGATATTCGGTTCTCTGCGCCTGACACCCGACTGTCCGTCTTGTCCAACCGACCCTCGGCTTCGGCAACCCGCTTATCCCGCGGGCTAAGCTGCTCAGCAACCCAATCCCGAGTGGCTATGCAGTTCTGGAGAATAAAGAGAATCGATGCAACCAGAGAAAATGTTAGAACGTTCTTTCTTGCAACGACATCTGAAATCATACCTAGAACCTCCCTTTTGGATTTTTATCTACTTATTTCTTTGCAGTGCGGGAACCCCAGCTACTCATTGAACGCGCCAAAGAACACCTGACTTTCTTAGCTGCGAGCCGTTATCTCGACCTTCTATGATAACGAGTTTATTTATATCTCATTTTCCCCAAAGTCTCAATCAATTTTCTGAGGCCATTGACTGTAGATTTAAAAGTCTCCGCTCCGCTACCGCATTCTCTTCAGAGTTTCAATGCGCTCTTCCAGGGCCGGGTGAGTGGACAAGAAACCACCACCGCCTCTCCCCGATATCTGCATCACCCAGGCGAGCGCGTCTGTCATTACTTCTTTAGGATATCCAGCGCGACGTAGTATCTCTACGCCATGTTGATCCGCTTCATACTCCTCTGAACGGCTGTAGCCTTT
>VBLN01000234.1:0-1878 GCA_005878685.1 Deltaproteobacteria bacterium
TCAAAGTAATCTCCAGCGCATCACTGCCATGCGTGATATCAGCGCTGTTATTACGTCCACTTTAAATCTTCAAACGATACTCGATCTTTTCCTCGAAAAACTCGAACATTTTTTTCCCTACCCGACCGCGGCTACGGTCAGGGTATTTGACCGAGAAAGCGGGAAATTTGAACAGCTATCCTGCCGGAATCTAAACGAGGCGGAATGGAGGGCGCGCGGAGAGAGGCTGCCTGGTCCTCGCAGTAAAGAAGTGATTCAATCCAAAGCCCCTTTAGTGGTCCGCAATATTCAAACGGATCCGCGTTCTATCAGGCCTGACTTCGATATCAGATCTGGTTTGGTCTCTTATTTGGGCGTCCCGCTGATCGTTAAGGAACACGTATTGGGAATTCTGTGTTTGTTCACCAAGGAAGAACACGAATTCAGCGCGGAAGAGATCGACTTCGTTTCGTCGGTGGCGTCTTCAGCGGCCATGGCCATCCATAATTCGCAACTCTACGAGCAGCTCAAAACACAGGCAGCCGACTTGGAAATAGCCCGCGGCGCGTTGGAATTCCGTGTGCGAGCACGGACCTCTGAGCTGGCCGAGGCCAACGAGGCTCTCCGGGCCGAGATTACAGAGCGTCAGCGCATCGAGAATAAATTACGTGAGAGTGAGCAGCAGTTGCGCACGCTCGCCAAGGAACTGGAGGAGCAGCTCATCGTCTCGGACCGGCTGGTTTCTCTGGGTCAGCTTACCGCCTCCATTGTCCACGAATTCAACAATCCGCTGCAGATCATTCTGGGGTTCACGCAGGACCTTATTAGCGAGACGGAGTCCTCTCAATCTCACTATGAAGCCTTGAAAATGGTCGAGGGAGCGACCTTCCGTTGCAAGGAGATTATCAAAGGTCTCGCGGATTTTGCCCGTCCCGCTCCTGCCGATTTGAGATTGTCAGCTGTTGAACCTATCATCCGCAACAGCGTTAAGTTAGCCCTGAGCTATCTCGAGAAATCAAAGGTAATAGTCGAAATAGATATTCCGCCTGATCTCCCCCGAATCTATGCAGACCCTCAACAGTTGCAGCAGGTTTTGATCAATCTCTTTTTTAATGCCGCGGAGGCGATGCCAAAAGGCGGGACGGTGACCGTTCGGGCGAAGAGCAATCCTGTACTTTCGCCCGAGGTTGACAAAAATGGCGGCGAAAGTCACTCTGAGTTGACTATTGCGGTGTCGGATACGGGCACAGGGGTAGATCCCGAATCCATGCCTAACATCTTTCGCCCTTTCTTTAGCACGAAGAAAAAAAAGGGTATGGGGCTGGGACTCTCCATCTGCGAAGGCATCTTGAAAGCCCACGGCGGCAGAATCAGCGTGGAGAGCACGTGGGGAAACGGCACCACCTTCTATCTTCATTTTCCGTTGACGGAGGCAAACAACGATGAGCGAGTCGCGTGAGCGCATCCTCATAGTGGATGACGAAGAGAATCTCGTGGCGCTCTTTAAAAGGATCCTGCAAAAGGAGGGCTACGAGGTGCAGTGTGCCTCCTCCGGCGAAGAGGCGCTGGACAAACTTGAGACGGAATGGTTCGACCTGGTGATCACGGATCTGAAAATGCCGGGGATGGACGGGTTGGAGTTGTTGAGCAAGGGAAAAGCGGTGAACCCGACCATGCCATTTATTATGCTCACGGCCTTCGGAACGGTTCATTCGGCGGTGGCAGCGATGAAGGAAGGGGCCTATGATTACCTGGTCAAACCCGTCGATAACGAAGAGTTCACACTGGTAGTAAAAAAGGCCATGGAGCTGCACCGGCTGCAGCGCGAGGTGGAGCGCCTGCGGAATCAACTTGAGCTCGACCTGGACTTTCAGCACATCGTGGGCCATAGCAAGGGGA
>VBLN01000234.1:1952-13950 GCA_005878685.1 Deltaproteobacteria bacterium
AAGGAATTAATAGCCCGGGCCTTGCACCAGCACAGCCAAAGGACTGAGGGGCCCTTTGTCGCCATTAACTGCGCCTCCGTACCAGAGACCCTGCTCGAGAGCGAGCTTTTCGGCTACGTGCGCGGCGCCTTCACGGGAGCCATCGCCAATAAAAAGGGCCTTTTTGAGGAAGCCCATGAGGGTACGATCCTGCTCGATGAAATCGGCGACACCCCCATGGCCTTTCAGTCCAAGCTATTGAGGGTTCTCCAAGAGAATGAAATCCGACCGGTCGGAACCAATAAGAGCATCAAAATTGATGTTCGTGTCATTGCGGCAACCAATAAAGACCTCAAGAAAGAAGTCGAGAGGAAGGCTTTCCGCAAGGACCTCTTCTATCGCCTTGCCGTAGTCCCGATCGTTCTCCCGCCCCTGAGAGAGCGAAGAGAGGATATACCCCCTTTAGTCGACCACTTCATCAAAAAATACTCCAAGCATAATGGGCTGGAACCCAAGCGGATCTCTCCAAACGCTCTGAAGCTTCTAGAGCTGGAAAACGTCATCGAGCGGGCTGTGCTGATCAATCCGGGCCCTGAGATTAGTCCCGAAGCCTTGTTTCCCCCTCCGCCATCAGCAGACGAATCTCCGACATTCCTGAGGCAAGCAACCAAAGGGGTAAGAGAAGTTGTGGAGAGGGAGAAAATCGCTGAGGCACTCCAAAGGGCGAAAGGCAACCGATCCCGCGCTGCAAAGCTGTTAGGTATTAGCCGTTCCGCGCTCTATATCAAGCTCAAGACCCTAGACCTGGCTTCTTCGTAGTTCCATAAGACATTCGTAATTCTACACAATTGCGGCATTGCAGTGTCTATTCTAGTTGACACTGTAACTAGGCGACATATCGAGCAATTTAATCGCCCATCCTTTTTTCTGTCCATAACGATATACACTCGCGGAGATTGGCCCAACATCTTCCACTACGTAAGTGCCCTTAATAACAAGAGATGAACTCGTATTTTCAAGTGGCATCACAATTGCGGAAACCACCAAAGACCAACTGACGGGAGAATGAACAAGGGAGAGAGAAACATGAGGGCGATTTCCGATTCGGGCCAACGGTGCGGAATTGTCCTGGCGGGCGGAGCAGGGCAGCGCCTTCGATCTTTTATCTACCAGCTGAGAGGAAATACACTTCCCAAACAATACGTCAATATCATCGGCACCCGTTCAATGCTCGACCACACCTTTGACCGCGCCGAGAAGCTGATACCTCGAGAGCGTCTCTTCACGGTGGTGAGCCATCATCATCTGAATTATCCGGAAGTCCGACGACAGCTTTCAAGCCGGCCAAGGGGAAACACGGTTGTTCAACCTGAAGACAGAGGGACCCTGCCGGGCATTCTTCTTCCGCTGATGCATCTATACAAACGCTATCCCGATTCTACGGTGGCGGTCTTTCCAGCGGACCACTTCATTTTGGAGCAGGACCTCTTCATGGCCTACGTCGGGTTGGCCTTCCAGGCGGTCGAAAGCAGTCCATCCAATCTAATCCTATTAGGAATTGAACCCGATGGGCCAGAGCCAGAATACGGTTATATCCTACCGGACGGAGCGGCGGGAGATCTGGCCCCAATGGGTTTCCGTAACGTCCAGCTTTTCGTCGAAAAGCCGGGTTCTGGACCGGCACAACAGCTGGTTCTGGGCGGCGGCTTGTGGAACACAATGGTCATGGTTTTTAAGACCGACACCGTTCTTGACCTGGTGCGCAGGCTGGCCCCCAGACTTCACGACTCATTTCAAGAGATCCTAAGGGCCATCGGGACCCGCAAGGAGCGATGCGTGGTAGGAGAAGCCTACAGGAATATGAAGTCTATGAATTTTTCGGAAGAGATGCTGGAAGCGCTTGCCCGAGTCCATCCCTCGTGTTTGTCTGTTCTTCCCGTTTCAGAGGTTTGTTGGAGCGATTGGGGATCAGGGCACCGCGTTGTCACAACCTTAAAAAGAATTGGTTACCTGAATCGACTGCAAGGAATCTTAGAGAGCCCGCAATTCGCAACCTGAGGAATACATTATGATGGAAGACGCACTAAGTCCTCTGCTTCAGCCAGACGTCTTGCTTCCCACGCAGTACTGGGAAACTGTCACCAGGAAGCATCGCTTAGAGCCGGAGAAGAAGCTCATGCTTGCGGTCCTGGACGATGCCGTCTGGACCTACAGAAAATATCTCTTTACACACAGAATTCTTTTTACTGAGGTGGCGGATTGGTTCTTCAAAGAGGATAGCGACCGGCTCTTTTCCTTTCAAAACATCTGCGATGTCCTGGAGTTAAGCCCTGAGCGCATTCGGCAAGGGTTACTGCGCTGCAAGGAAAACGAGCCGGAAGAAAGCCGCGACGCCCGTCTCGCTCCTAGGATTAAAAACGGGCAGCAACATCGTATTGTTAACCAGACTATTTGGACTGACAGAACGAAGGAGAGATCGCGGGTCGCGCTTTGATGGTCCGAAGCGTTTAGGGTGGAGCGTACAGAGTCCAATGGGAGCCGGAAAGATGATAGAAGAAAAGATCCCGGCGGAGGTTTGGCCGCAACTCATCAATGAAGTGGCCTTGTGGGTTATTCTATTGCTTGAGATTGGAATGTTAATCGGACTACTTCTTTCCCTGTAACCCACCGCCGTAATGAGTCCAATATCGCTGTCCTACCATGTATGGTTTATCAGCCTGTTTTTTAGTCTTTTTTGCAGGGAAACCCCTTCAGATATCTTTCAAAACGAGAAATTTCTTTCATGAAATCCGACATTATCGTTGGTATTGCGTTTGCTAAGCCCCTTCAGTAGCCAAGGTTGGTCATGAAATTAATTACTCTTGGATTAATCGCTGATGGGAGCTCATTATGTCGAAGGTCGTCGTCTGTATCGCCGAGTCTCAAGAGCAGGCGAAAGCCATTCTAAATGAGCTTATGCTCGCCGGCTTCTCTAGAAATGATGTCTCCGTTATCGAGGTCTTCGACCTTTGTCCCCGACCAAATGGTGATAACAGAAAAAATGCGACCCCAAAGGCAGAGGCTGTTCCTGGAACGAGGCCGACCAGAGCGTCACACAAGTCACACGGAGAATGGTGAAGAAGAGATCTACA
Source organism: Deltaproteobacteria bacterium (assembly GCA_005878685.1). GTDB lineage: Bacteria > Desulfobacterota > Binatia > UBA9968 > UBA9968 > DP-36. The sequence goes on from VBLN01000234.1 coordinate 5,063, forward strand.
GATAAACCTTTAAAATAAGTAGGACGTCGCGCCAAAGCTGCCGAACGGGGGAAAGAGCAAATGGAAACAGAGCTCACTTATCTCGTCATTTTCGTTGTTCTCATATTGGGTTTGCTGTGGCTCCCTTTACCTAAGAAGAGGCCACAAGACCCGCGGTATCACCGTTGATCGCGTAAAGGAGACATGTATGATTCGCTCACTAAAGCAAAGGAACAAACTCCATCTCTGTCCACGATGCGAGAGCAATCCGTTGTTTTTCAGGGTTCGAAGCGAGATCCTTGACATTAAGGTATGCGTTGAATGCGGCTTAAAGGCAAGGCGCTTAGGACTGATCGTGACTGAACTCCCTAGGGAACAGGTCGGTCTTTCAGTTTCGAACTTTGGCGATAGATTGGGTCATCTCAGCCTCTGACATCCAATCCCGCTCTACTCGCCAATCTTAAGGAAACATCCAACTGGATCGCAGCCCGCCATGGGGAGCGATTCCCTATTCATCCAGGTGTGTCGCTTTCAAGTGCCGATCGACAGTCGTATATCCTCTCCATTGATCGGCTAGCCAGTAACGGATGCCGTACTCGAACCTTAGTTCCTTCATGTCGCTATCATTGGGGTTGAAGTGCTGATGATGCATCATGCCCGGCGGGACGTGAACAGCGTCGCCCTGCTCCCATTCGTACTTCTTGCCCCCAATCTCGGAATAACCGCTCCCTTGCAACGCGTAGAGATAGGCTTCCGGGTGAGCATGACTGTGGCTCTTTGAGCGCGGCAAGTCGACGAAGATGGAGCTGATCGCAACCGCGGTCGCCTTGAAGCCATTCTGCTTGCCGCTCCTGCCCATAAGAAAATAAGTTGCGCCGTGCTTGGTCTCACCGGAGAGTTCAAACTGATCCTCGTGCATGGAGACTCGCCGGCCATCGATGTGCCAGTACTGTGATTCCTCGGCGGGAAATCTTGCCAGGAGATGGGGATCATTTTCTCCAGCGTCCTCTATCTGCTCCATATGACCCATGCGCACGGCCGCTTCCAGCGGCCAAGCCAACCCGGAAATGTAGACGGCCGGCTCCTTGCCGGTATTGAACAACTGATGGGGCGAACGGTACGGAATATGAAAAACAGTTCCGCGACGGAAATCATAACGCTTGCCGTCCAGCATCAGGAACCCCTCGCCTCGCTCAACGTAGATTTCGCTCAACGTAGATCGCCTCTTCGCCATGGAAGTGCTTACCGGTATGCCAGCATGGCGGGATCTGCGCCTTCATGAGAAGACTGCCGCCTGTCGGGAATCCCGTCTCCGGCGCAATCATCAGCGCTGCCTTGCGGTCCTGGCGCGTGCGCACCCAGCGCAGTTCTTTCCCCCTGACCACCCGCGGTGCGTCCGCTACGACCCTCTCAATACGCTCCGACTCAGCCAACCAATCGTCGTAGAAATTTTCCATCACTCCTCCAATCCATTACCGATGATAAAATACTTGGAATGAAAATTACCCAACGAACGATTGCATGTCAAACCAAGGCAATCCATTTCACTACGGAAGCAAAGGATGAGGAACGGGATGAGCCGCTTGAGTCGAATTTTCTGAAAAACATCTGTGAAGCGAAAAGCTTCTTCAGCTTTGAGGAAAACCGCGCAGCCTGGGGCCAAAAAAGAACAGAGCCATGATAACAATGACGACAGCTCCTGCCTCGAGCGCAAACGGAGTCGTGGTCCACTCGGCCACGAAGCCCGCCTGCATACCCCCGAATTCTCGCAGACCCGCCGCCGTGAGCCCGTAAACTCCCATAACCCTTCCCCGGTAGACGTCATCGACCGTAAGTTGAATCGTCGTATTGAGAAGCGTGTCAAAAACCGTATTCAGACCACCCATCATAGCTAACATCACAAAGGCAGTCGCAAAGCGCTCCGTAGCGGCGAAGACGAATAGCGCGCCGGAAGAAGCCAGCAAGAGCAGTACCAAGCTCTGCCGATTGACTCTGATCTGGCCAAGGGAGGCAAGGCTCAGAGAGCCGATGATCGTACCGAGCCCCGGCGCCGCTGAGATAAATCCCAATCCGGAGGCGCCTACCTGAAGCACCTCCTTGGCAAAGACCGGCAACAGCGTGATGTAAGAGCGACCAAAAATACTGACAAGAGATGAACCGGAAAGAAGCGTAAAAATCAGTTTCTGACGGCGGATATAGTCGAATCCGGCAAAAAAGCTTTCCGCGATTGGAGTGCCTCGTTGTCCTCTAGTTGGCGGGATGTGCATCCACATGAGAGCGGCGATAATGGCAAAGTAACTGATAGTGTTGAGGTAAAAGCAGCCGCTGAGCCCTATCCAGCCGAACAGGAACCCCACTAGGCTCGGCCCTATGAGGCCCGCTCCGTGCCAAGTCACTGCATTTAAGGCCAGGGCGTTTGCCAGATCTTCCCTGCTAACGAGTTGGGGCAAGAGCGACTGGCGCACCGGTTGCTCGAAAGCCCACGCCGTGGAAGTCAGCGCGCCGAGAACAAAGACGTGCCAAACCTTGACCCAGCCGAACGAAGTTAGAATGGCCAGAGCCGCGGCAGGTACCAGAGAGACGACTTGAATCCAAATCATGACCAGACGCCGATCCCAGCGGTCAGCCAGCAGCCCACCCAGCAAAAAGAGACCCAGGAGGAGAACCATGCGCAGCAAACTGAACAGCCCCAGGTAGAATGGCGAAGCGGTTAGCTCGAAGAGAAGCCAGCCTTGAGCCACAGTCTGCATCCAAGAGCCTACGTTCGAGACGAAGTAGCTTAGCCAAAACCAGAAAAAATCCCGGTAATGGAGGGCTCGAAAAATAGCCCTTTGTCTAAAGATCGCCAATATCCTATTCCCTTCCCTCTCCTTCGATTGAGACATTGGAGAACACGAGCTGGCCTACGCCAAGTAGCAATCCTGGACGCGCTGCAAAAAATCCGTGGTGCCCGGAGATACGGCCTGACCCCAAAAGCGAAGGCCGAAGCCAGGTTGGCGCTGGTTTAAGACGGGGGTTCAACGTCTAACAACCCACCCACTCCAACACCGTCCCCGTTAAAGCCCATTTAAAATCGTAACTCTACGGTTCGACAACTAGGTCGACGCAGGCTCTGTGATTACTTAGTGTATCGAACCTCGAAAGTCGTACATCCTCTAGGGGATTTCCACGGGCCATGGGGCATACTGGGGGGACGACAGGCATATTGCCCTGCCTTAAACTCCTCCTTGAGTCTCAAATCAATAATGCTTCCGTCCAAGATATAGACTTCTTCCCAGAAGTCGTGAGTCAAGACGCCGTTCGGCGTCGTGTCACAACCCGGTTCAAACCGTAACATCCGAGTGTAGTTGCCGGAATTGGGATCCCCTGTCAGAATGCGCTCGCGAAGACCGGAACACAGACTTCCTGGAACATCCCGCCACGGTTTCACCGCAACATCAAAAAATTCTAGCTCTTCCTTGAGCATCTCCTCGACCTCCTTAGCCGCTGAATTCAGCCTCTTATGTTTTACGACCTTCCGCTCAGAAAGCGTCAATACGACGCACCCGATACTGGCAGCGAAGCGACCGGCCTGTCGGACGATCAAAAAGTTCCGCCTCAAAGTACGGCTTCGCTAAAAAAATTCCGCCGCGCAGCGGGATCGTCCCGGTGTAAATGACCGAGCCATCCAACGGCTTTCCCATATGACTTCGCAGGATGGACAGCAAGTCTTCCGGAGAAAGAATAGCGGACATACAACCTCAACACGAGATCGTCCCAGCGCCCACGCACATCGGCGTAGTTCCATACCTCAGAGGAGACAGGCTTTGGACAGACCTGCTTCGACGCGGAAATATCTACCTTCTCCAATTCGCGATCCGTATGATCACTCCCTACCGCCACCCAAATCCTATCAGCGTCCACGAGAAGCACGACCTCGGCTTCGCCGGACGTACGCTCTCCAACGACTTCCAACTCGCTCCCCGTAGTCAGCCTGTCAAAGGTGATACGAAAAACTGCGGGTATTTCCTGTGGAGCCGGAATCCCCTGCGCCGCAAGCTCACTCACGTGAGCCTTCACGGCTGCCTGATTGCGACCCGTGTAACCAGCGACCACGACTCTTGTAGGCACAAAGTCGATCTGCTTGCCCGTTGCCTGCTGCCTGAATCTTATCACCGCACTGTTCCCTATCAGAGGCGCTCGTTTTCTCCGCGTTCGAGAATTCTCTCGATCTCCCTCTTGACTCCTTCAGCTTCCTCTGGTGTCGCAAGCTCCTCGAAGAGGAGAAAAAGTTCCCGCTCCTCGCGCCGAATATGCCGCTCCAGCAGATCGCCGAAGTCAAACAAAAGCTTGGCGACGCCGGTATCCGCTTCCAGGCCGCGCGCCGCCTCCCGTATCTTCTTGTGATCCGCAAGCAGAACGTCAATTAAAGTCCGCGACTGCGGAATCGACAGGCGCATAAAAGGGAATAGCGCTTGCTCTTCAGCCTGAAAATGTCTCTCCAGGTTCGTTGAAAAAAAATCTCTTATTTCTCGGGCTCGCTCTCGCAGTCCTCGCACTCCCATAGGCTTGATCTGGCCCAAGGCTTGCTTCCGGCATCTCAGAGCCAATGCCAAACCATGGTGGTGATCGTGAGAAAGCGGCATTAAACTTGGATGACGAGGCATAAGATCTGTCTATGTTTACATCGAACCACCTCCGTGCTACAAGCAGTCTGACTTCATAAGATCCAGCTGAACGAGCAAACGATGGCACGTCGAGCGGCGATACTCGCCTTATTCATGCACCTAATCGTCGCAACGCACTCTCACTGCTTGGCCGCCGATCATCTGACGAAAGTCGTGCTCGCCAACGGTGCCATAAGCAATAATGTCACTCCACTTTGGATTGCTAGAGACCAGGGCTTCTTCCACAAGTATGGCCTAGAGGTCGACCTCGTATTTATCATCGCTGGTCGGGCAGTACAGGCGATGCTTGCGGGCCAGGTTGCCCTCGGACTGGTCGGCGCCACCCACGTGACCAATGCGGTGACGGGCGGGGGCGACCTCACGATGATTCTGGGCCTCCAGAACAAATTGGACTATTTATTTATCGCTCGGCCCTCCATCCGTAGCGCCGAAGAGCTTAAGGGAAAGAAAGTCGCTATCGGAACGCCTGCAGGCTCCGCTTCCCTCGCGACCTATGTCGCCCTCGACTACTTTGGTCTCATGCCGCGCCGGGACAATATCGTCCTACGTTCAGGAACGGTCGAGGCAACGAGCCTGTCCCCGGAGTTTGGCCAGACTGTTCAGAGCGAAGGCTATCGCGTCCTTTTGGATACCGGAAAAGAGAATATCCCGTTTCAGTCTTCTGGACTGGTTACTTCGCACAAGCTGATGAAGTCGAATCCTCAACTGGTGGAGAACATGTCAAAGGCGATCATTGAGGCCGTGGCTTACATTCATAATCCAGCCAACAATAAAGTGGTAGAACAAACCTTGGCCAAATATCTGAGACTGAATAAGCCGGACCAGATAGAAAGGGCCTATCTCGATCTGCGCAAGGAGCTTCCGCGCAAGCCATGCCCGACGCTGGAGGGCATTGCATCGGTGCTCAGACTCATGGCGCAGCACGGGCTCAACTCCAAAGCCGTACAACTCAAGCCGGAGGACGTGGCCGATCTGAGTCTATGCAAAAAGCTCGACGAGAGCGGCTTTATGGATCGGGCCTATCAGGGATCGTAGGGGAGTGATCTACCTCGAGCGCGGGCGTCTCAAACGTCTCTTAGGAGCTTGCGCATCAGGAAATTGAATGCTGATCGTATGAACACTTTCCGCAAACTTGTCGGCAAGACGTCCAATCAGTGCGCTCAGTAATCTCCATTCATTTCCAGGCGTTCGCGGGCTCAGGATCTCGCAACTAATCACCCCTCTGGAATCAGACCAGCTGATCCAGCCGGAATAGCCTGGATTGCGGTGCGTGACCCTTTTCCCGCGTTTCGCGATCACAAAAGTCCGGAGATCTCCGGACCGCATCGCATGAATCAACGTCCGGAAGAGATTCGCACCGGCTCGCTCGACGATCTGTAGCCTAATCATCTTTCTCCTCCCCCACCAACTGTCATTTTCTGGCGCCCTGAAGCGCCATTTCCTCAGATCACCTTCAAATCCCTGAACCTTAGGATCGCCCCTTGATCATACCCAAGCGCGGCCAAAATTTCATTCGTATGCTCCCCTAAGACGGGCGGCGGGAGGTCGATTTTTGGTGGCGTACGGCTGAGATCAATCCCGCTTCCCACCAGGCGCAGCTTCCCCATCCGAGGGTGTTGGACTTCCACAGGAAACCCGTATTCCTGCACCTGCGGATCTTTGAAGACCTCCTCTAGGGTATTCAAGGGAGCGCATGGGACGTCCTTATCGCGGAGACGCAGCAGCCATTCGTCTCTCCGGCCGCTACGAAAAATCTCCTGTAACAAGTTGGAAAGCGAGTCGTGATTCTCGATTCTCCCTTTCCGGTCGCGAAAGCGCGGGTCATCGGCCCACTCTGTCCTTCCCACAACCTCCAGAAGGCCGCGCCAGAATTTTTCTGGGGAAGAGAGATGAATGACAAAAGGAAGATTTTCGTGGTCTACAAACGCAAAGACGCTGGCTGTTCGAGTTCGGTGAGCCCTGCTCGGGACCACCTTAGTCTCAAAATAACGAGCCGCATTCTCGCTGATAAAGGAAACCGAGGCGCGCAGCAGCGACGTCTCGACCCTTTGCCCCTGCCCGGTCATCATGCGGTTGACCAAGCCTCCTAGAACTCCGTAACAGGCGTACATCCCTGTGAGGTGATCCGAGAAGGATATGCCCATGCACTTCGGGTCACCAGGATCCGTTAAAAGGCTTAGCAGGCCGCTGAAAGCCTGACCGACCGTGTCATAGCCTGGGAGGTCTCTATAGGGATCCGTCTGGCCAAATCCGGAGATAGAACAGTAAATAATTTTGGCGTTAAGCTCGCGGATAGAATCGTAGCCAAGGCCCCTCTTTTCCAGCGTTCCCGGCCGAAAATTTTCTATTACGACATCAGAGCGGGCGATCAATTTGAGGAGGATCTCTCTGCCCTGATCCTGCCGGAAATCCAGGGTAAGACTTTTCTTGTTCCGATTGAGGCTGCAAAATGTGGCGGAGTAGAGTTTTTCTCCCCAGCCTCTAAACGGATCACCCTGTCCGGGCTGTTCCACTTTGATGACCTCAGCGCCCAGGTCCGCCAACAAGACCGACGCAAAAGGCCCTGTCACATAGCTGGCAAGCTCGACAACTCGAATCCCTTGAAGAGCCCCACTCATGTCTCCTTCCCCTTCGCTGTGCCCTTCCTAGCTTTTATCAGGGACTCAAGTCAAGAGGAACCTTGAGGAATGGGGAAAGCTCCGACCGTTTTAATTGCCCCGGCACGGAGCGTTACGGGAAGTCTAGTTTGAAAACGACTGCGCGGAATAAGGAAGGGTAACTGTAAAGGTGGACCCTTTACCCGGCTGGCTCTGAACCTGAATCTCTCCTTGCATGAGCTCCAGGTAGCTTTTGACGATGCTCAGACCTAGACCCACGCCGCTGTAGCTTCCTGTATGGGCCTCCTGGAGTTGGTGAAATTGCTCGAAGATGCGAGGGAGATCCTCTGACTTAATGCCCATCCCGGTATCTTCGACGACAAACTCAACTTGATGTCTTTCTTTGAGATCCCGAACCCGAATTTCGATTTTGCCCTCTCGAGTAAACTTGAAGGCGTTACCGATAAGATTCTGCAACACTTCCTCCAGTTTTAAGGCATCCGTCGTCATTGGGCGCAGCCCGGGCTGTACTTTCCAGAGGATTTTGACGTGGTCGCCGTTCCGACTCAGCTGTTCGACATAGTCCTGGGCACGGCTGATGATTTCGTCGACGTGAAAAGTGGAAATGTCAAGCGTCCCTTTTCTCGCCTCCATCTTGGAGAACGTCAACACATCGTTGATAAGCTTGAGAAGATTTTTGGAATGATACAGGATCTTCTCGAGCGCCTTCTTTTGCTCCTGCTTCATCTCGCCAAAGAAACCATCCAAGCTCAGATCGGCATTTCCGATGATGACATTCAGCGGTGTGCGAAGCTCGTGGGACATCGCCGCCATGAACTCCGACTTGGCGCTGTTGGCCTCCTGAAGACTTCGGTTGAGTGCCTGCAGCTCTATCGTCTTTTGCCTTGTCTCCTCAAAGAGATTGGCATTTTCAACCGCGACGCCAATCGCGCTGGCGATCGAGCCGAGCAAGCGGAGTTCCTCGGAAGAGAAACGGTGAACGTCGCGACTGGCAATACATAAGGCTCCGAAAACGCCCTCCTTCGTCTTAATCGGGAAACTGCCTATGGCATGAAATCCGTGCGACAAGACCTTCTTACGCGTGGATGCCTGAGCGTACTGAGGGTCGTTCGCCACATCTTCAAAGACAAAGGGCATGCCCGTTTCCGCCACCTTTCCGACCACGCCTCTTCCTATTTTCACCGATGGGGAAAAGTCGTCGCTTACGCCCTTACAGACCCTCAGCATCAATTCCTGTTTTTCCGAGTCAAGCAGATAAATCCACGCCGCGTCAAAGCCAACCACCTCCAGGACCTTATCGATCGCCTCTCCGAGAAGAACCTTGAGGTCAAGCGACCGGCTCACCGCAGCGGTCACAGAATGGAGAGCCGCGATCTGTTGCGTTCGCGCTTTTGCCGCTTCAAACAGGGTCGCGTTCTCCACAGCCACGCCGATCTGATCGGTCATGGAAGCGAGCAATCGAACCTCGTCGGCTGTTAGCCGCCGAGGCATCTGACTGTTGCAAACAACAGCCCCCACACATTTCATCTTGGCCTTTATGGGGAAGACTCCAAGGAAGCTGAAACCAGTGTCTTGAGTATTTTTAGTACTGCTCAATTCCCGATACCGCGGTTCGCACCGGACA
>VBLN01000235.1 GCA_005878685.1 Deltaproteobacteria bacterium
GCTCTTGTGGCCCGCTCTTCAAAGAGATTGATATTCTCGAGAGCAATGCCAATCTGGTTCGCCATGGAGCCTAGCAGGGCAATGTCATTAGACGAGATTTCTTGAATCTGATAGCCGAGAAAGTTCATCACTCCAAGAATCCTTGTCTTGGTCTTCAACGGAAGAGCAACATAGGCATGAAACCCGGCTCCTCGAGCGTAGCCACCCTGAGCTAAGGCAGCATATTGAGGATCGGTGTGGATATCTTTGAAGACCAAGACCTCTCCTGTCTCAGCCACGCGGCCGTTGATTCCAGCTCCCAC